>DUKM01000070.1:14087-14485 GCA_013329255.1 Candidatus Poseidoniaceae archaeon
TTCTTTGCCCGTGGGTCTTCATAACCAAAGATTTCAATGCACATCAAACCAACGACAGAAGCCACTCTGTAGCAGTACACATAGAGTTCATCGAAACTGCGGTACCGGTTGTTGTAAAGGTCGTCTTCCATTCCAGAAATCAAATCATCAAAGACTTCTCGGCTAATCGAATATCGCTCGACCGTCTCCTTGAGTGCCAAAAACACTGGGTCAGTGGAATAGACCTCTGAGTAACAGGTGGACAGTTTCTTTCTGAAGAAGAACAATTGTGTGATTTTGTTGAGGTAGGCCTCTTCATCGAGGATTGTGCCTTGATCTTGTAGGCTTTCGAGTTGTTCTCTGTATGCGACCGCTTCAGGATCCATCTCGCCCTTGCTACCGGGGAACCTGTCGGCCCA
>DUKM01000070.1:14873-15299 GCA_013329255.1 Candidatus Poseidoniaceae archaeon
TCTGGGAGGTACTTGAAGGAATGATAGAAATTTCCAGCTTCTCGCATGGTCAATTCTTCACAATAGCGGAAGGCGAGTTTCATCAATTCTTGCGGGGGGCGATCGGACCAAATAGGGGCGTCGAGGTGTTCAAAGGGGTCCACCAGTTCATTCTTTTCTCCGACGATTCCAATGAATGTAGCACCCTCGCGGAGGGCTTCCATAGCGGTTACGCTGACGGCTTTGACTGCATCTCTTGCCAGCATTACACCGGCACGTACACGGTCGAGCGCCGTGATAGATTCTTGATTTTCGCCTTCCGCCCGAGTTGTTGCGCTTCCCTTGAGGGGAAACAACAAATCGAGAGGTTTTCGGCGTTCAAGCATGATGACCAATTGCCCCTCATCAGTTCCCCCTTTTGAGACCTACGGATGTTTGCACCATTTG
>DUKM01000137.1:0-1725 GCA_013329255.1 Candidatus Poseidoniaceae archaeon
GAAAGCGTGTTCCTTGGTTTGAGCGTTCACACCGTCGTTTGCAGCGCAGAGAAGCACAGCAGCGTCAGCTTGGGAACATCCAGTGATCATGTTCTTGACGAAATCACGGTGACCTGGAGCGTCAATAACAGTCCAGTAGTAGTTTGGAGTGTAGAATTCCTTGTGAGCAACGTCGATGGTGATACCACGTTCTCGCTCTTCCTTCAGTCCGTCCATAACGTAAGCAAGACCGAATCCGGCCTTACCAGATTCTGCAGCGAGCTTTTCGTTCTTTTCGATGACGTGCCCTTCGATGTGACCTGAGTCCAAAAGTAGGCGTCCGACGGTTGTTGACTTTCCGTGATCGACGTGACCGATGAACACGATGTTTAGGTGAGGCTTGTTCTTATCTTCCCATTGACTTCCCATGGTAATTGCTCCTTAGCGAGTCCTCCGAACAACCACCCCTATTTAGAAACCGCGACGCGTGCTTTCAGAGATAGGTGCTGAAAAAAGAGGTGACAGCGCGGTATTTTGTTTGGAAAAAACCAGCAAAATCGAGTTCTCGAGGCGGTTTCATTCGGCACCGCGGATTGACCCGTCTTTCTCCACTTTGTAGAGGCGAACGGTGCTTGTAGCGCCACTGATCGCTTTTGGACTGCCCGAAATAGCGACCACGCGTTGGCCGGGAAGCACTGTTCCTTGCTTGACAAGCGTCTCCACTGCAGCCTGCATGGTTTGTGAGCCTCGGTCGTATTCTTCCACCAAGAGGCTCTCGACGCCGGGGAGCAGTTGAATGCGGCGGGCGGCGCGGATTCTGTCGCTGATTGCGGTGACGGGGGTTGGCGGCCGGTAACCTGCAACCAGGCGCGCAGCGTTTCCGTGTTGAGTGGCTACAATGATTCGAGATGCCTCTGAGATCTTGGCCAATTCAACGCCGGCATGAGCCACTGAACGCGTTGAGCGGAATCGTGCCAAGGCGCTGGGGCGACGGTCGTATGACTGAAAGCCTGTGTCGGCTGCTTGTGCGATTTTGGCCATGGTTTGAACCGCAGCAAGGGGGTAATCACCGGATGCTGTTTCTCCTGAAAGCATGACTGCGGTTGCTCCGTTGCGAATGGCGCTGGAGATATCACTGACTTCTGCCCGAGTTGGGCGGGGGTTGAGGGTCATGGTTTCGAGCATCTGAGTGGCAACGATGACAATCATGCCGCGTTGCAGCGCACCGTCAATAATGCGTTGCTGAGCCATTGGCACGTCTTCAAGGGGGATTTCAACACCGAGATCACCCCGCGCAACCATCACTGCGTCTGCTAAATTGAGAATGTCGTCAAGATGTTCGAGCGCCATTGGGTGTTCGATTTTGGCGATTACAGGGACATGCTTGCCCGCCGCCTTGACAGCATCGATGGCCGGTTGGAGGTCCCCAGGTGTTCGAACATAACTTACTGCGAGGTAATCCGCACCTTCCTGTAATGCATGCGCTATCGCCGCTCGGTCGTTTGGTCCAATGGCAGGCAAGTCAACCATCGTTCCTGGGACGTTCACACCCTTGCGGGCGCTGACAGGGCCGCCGTCTTCAACGGTGCATGCAACGGTGCCTCCTGCCACACCAGCTGCCTCATTGACCACCAAACGGATCAGACCGTCAGCGATGAGAACGGGGTCTCCTGCTTTGAGTTCTGCTGAAAGGCCTGCGTATTCAACCGGTAGATCTGTCGAAGAAGCGTCGAGCATCTCCTCCAC
>DUKM01000137.1:2153-2630 GCA_013329255.1 Candidatus Poseidoniaceae archaeon
AGCGATGCCTCCAAGGAACGAATGCGGTGATAGAGCTCTGTCTTGCTGTCGGGCGTACCGTGCGAATAATTCAGCCGGCACACATCCACACCCGCTTCGAGCAGGGACCGAAGGACCCCTTCGCTTGAACTGGATGGGCCAATGGTTGCCACGATACGGGTGCGACGCATGGGTGGGGCTCGAGATGATTGCTCTAAACACCTTTCTCAACAGAAACGGGCACTGGCCCAGTTCTCCTCACTTGTAGTGGAGGCGGATGATGAACGATTCAACTTGCAGATCGTTGATTTTCTCATTGCGCACTTGCAAGGTCCAATCACCGTCATTGTAGGTCGATTCGGTATCGGTGAACATGTAGGAAGAAAGGGTTAGGAAGACGCAATCATTGTCATCTTCGTTGCAGTCATCGCCGTCAGAGCGCTGGTCAAGACCGGTTTCTGAGGTGTTGCTTGCTTCCTCATCGTCTTCATTGAAGGC
>DUKM01000032.1:0-3004 GCA_013329255.1 Candidatus Poseidoniaceae archaeon
GGTTTTGAGGGCAAAGGGGTCGATCGGTTTTCTTCAGGGATTGCGGCGGACGATCCTGCTTCCACTTGATTCGCTTGAACAGGCTTGAGCAGCCGAGCTGGCCGTGGAAACCATCCGAGTGGAGAGGTGATGTCCTCCAACGAAACGGTTGGCGTCAAAGCGTCCTGTGCACCTTCAAGCCAACCTGCGCCAATGAGGGTCTGAACACACCTTTCGGCTTCTTCAGGCGCAAGCCAGCCCATGTCAAAGGACATCATTCGTTCGAGATCTAAAGCGTCGAGGGGTGCGCCTTCTCTGTAACAGATGGCCAAAACGCGCAAGACATCTTGGACGTCTTCATTGGCCATGTTCACCACAAAGGCTCACCGTTCAAGAAGGTAAGCCAATCCCAACTTCATTCAATTTTGATGAAGGTTTTGTCCTCATTCATGCGCCATGTGCCACATTCATCGCCTTTGTAGAGGGTTTCATCGAGCCCGTATTCGTAGTCGCCACCGGGTGGAAGTTGGGACCACTCGTTGACCACAGAACCTACTGTGACCTCTCCAGTTTCTGGTTCAGCAACAGGCAGCAATGCGTCGAGTGCTGCTGCACCGGCGATGGCGCTTGTCGGCTCTTTGTCTGGCTGTGGTTTTCGCTCCGGCGGCCCTTTCAATCCAGCAGGTTTTGGCTTTGACTCAGTTTTCCGTGGGGGTGGGCCACGCGATGGTTGAGCAGCCGGCTCAACGCTTGTCGGCTCCACGGCCTCTGATAACGCCTCAATCGTGTCTTCATTCCGCCGGCGCAACAGCACCACTGCGAACGCTATGATCGCCACACCTGCGCCACTTGCTGCAAGCAGCGTTGCTGAGCCAAAAGAGGATTGAATTGGGGCGTAAGTTGCGTTCCAAGCGTTGTTGGTCTCATCGACTTCCCACATTGCTTGCTCGGCATCGACTTCAACATGCAAGGTCCATGTTCCGCTCGGTACGGTGATCGAACTGCGCAGCGTCGTAGCGGTGTTCGTGCCGATTCTTGGAACCAGTTCACGACCCACGAGGATGCGTTCACCGTCAAGTTCGGTGAAGATGGAGATGTTGAACGGCTCATCAATCGATTCACCGACGCTGACAAGTTGAATCCCCAATCGCATCGTCGCACCGGCTTCTTTGCTGCCAGACACTTCGACACCACTGATCGCAACGTCAGGCCCTACGGAACTCAGCGGGAGCACCAGCCAAGGGTCGAGTTGTGAATTGCCTGTGCTTGCGAGCAGCGCCCACCCAGCATCATCGAAGCCATCGGCCCAACACGCCACATTGGCTTGGGTTGAGAGCAATGACGGGTCGCCAAGATCGCTGAAATCAAAGGTGAAGGAAAACATTGTCTTGCCGTCATAAACGGTGGATGAAGCACGGCTCAAGGTCAGTTCGGGCCAACTTTCATCCAAGGAACGAATTTGACAAGTGAGGGTTAAATTGGACGACCAGAGGTTGGCTTCTTCGATGTTAGCGCCAATTTCAATCTCACTGAGATGGAATCGCGATAATCCTGTGCTTAGCGTTGAATCCAAGAGCACGGGTGCCGCACCATCAATGCGCAACGTCGGCAGTTCTATACTCAGCAATTCTTGACTTGCGTAGGGATCCCAAACGGTCAGTTCCATGTCGAACAAGAGTCCAGCACCAAGCGGTGCGGCAAATTCGATTGATAGATGACCATCAGTCGCTTCTCCAGAAGTGCCACCTGACCAGCGGTCGCTCTGTAACTTCCCATTCCAGTACACCGATACAGGTCCCGTGTAGGAGGTGTTGCTCAACAGGTGGGACATCGAAGCGTTGAGGCGAATGGTTTCGCCTGAAATGATGCTCCAACCTTCAACCAACGCTCCTTGGCTTGCTCCTTCGATGTCCATCAGGGATTCAAGCACCACGCTCATTTCCTGTTCCAGCGACCACATGCCTTCGAACAGGGTTGAGTTTGAACCGTCGTAATCATCGATGCGGATTTCGATTCGACCGTCATTGGTCCCTGGTGTGACAAAGGTCCAATCGACGACGGCATGGAACTCGATGATCATGGTCTCTGCAACCGTTGCTGAACACGCCTGAGTGACTTGGATCCTTGCGTCGAGCGCCTCGCAAGTGCCGAGGTTGGCGTTGTACCTAAGGCCAAGCGTAGGGTCGTTGCCCATCAAGAGGTTCACCCTTGTGATGTCGGAGAGTTTGTTGGTGTCGATGACTTCGACGCGCCATGCAAAGGATTTGGTCGGTTCCAGCCGAACCACGGGGTCGTTTGGATCGCCGTCGATGGTCTCAAGGTGCAACAATTGACCCTTTGAGGCCGTTCGGCTTTCCCACCAAGTGGTGCCGTTTTGGGCCGATGCCTCACCGATGGAGTACCCTGCCATGTCAGTGCCTTTGAGCCAGATGCGAACCAGTTGATGATCGACATTTGCGGATTCATTCACCTCAAGGGCGATGGTCCAAGCGTTGCCGATGTTGCTGAAGGTGAGTGGATGTTGCCTGTATTCATTGGCTTCTGCCACTCCGTTGCCGGAATTGTCATCAAGCGCTTCCACCCAAATGAACCCTTGAACCGTGGCGTTTGAAAACCCACCTACATCGTGGTAATCGAGTGCGACCATTCGCTGCGTCTGTTCGTTGGAATACGCTCCTGTACTCGGTGTGGTGCTTGTAAGCACGGGCGATTCGATGTTGATGACAACGGTTTGGTTGTAAGCATCAACCTCCAGTTCGAGGTCATCGGATGTGCGAGCTTCAAGCCAGATACGTGCCTCGCCAGAGGTTCCGTTTGGAAGTAGAAAATCAATGGCTGTTGTGGCACCGGTCGTCAGTGTGGTCCATGCCCCTGGGTTGGTGTAAAAAGTGCTTCCAAGTTCTTCGGTGGCTTGGACATCCACATTCAGCCTTGCTTCGATTAACCCATTTTGCAGGCGCGCCGCTGAGTTTGTGAAACTATGATCGACAATTGCTGTCATTGGGGCATCACCGGGGTAGGTTTC
>DUKM01000032.1:3402-4712 GCA_013329255.1 Candidatus Poseidoniaceae archaeon
ATGGTGGTGATGATGGAGGTGTTGTAGTGGGTTGAACGCAAGCCTTCGGTGGCCACACCAAGACGAAGGTAAGGGGTGCTCAAACCATCGTTTATGGCGATGGACCAGTCCACGGTGTCTCCCTCTGAGATCGAGGTGTGGGTGGCAGTGATGTCTGCGCTTCGAAGGATGCTGTCGGGGTCAGAAATACTGAGGGTCGATGTGGCTGGTTGGTAGGTGAGGGTTGCTGCATCAAGGCCAATGATGCTGAACCCATCGTAGGTTGTCGGCAGCACGTGCATGGCGTAAGTTTTGTTGGCAGAGGATGCAGAATGGAAGGTTTGGATGAGGCTTAGTGCAGCGTTTGGGTTCATCACTGTTGGCGGTGGTGTGTGGAATCTCGCTTCTTCGCTGGCGACCGTGATGCTGTTGAGTGAAGGTGTTGACCACTGGTTGAGTTCTGTTGTTCCGAAGGAGATTTGGTACTGGACAAAGGCATCACCGGGCATGGCATCTGTGAGGGTGTGGTTTCCGGTTTCCAAGTATTGAGCGCTTTGATTTGGCCCGAGTGGGCGCCACAAACTGCTGGTGGTGTCCGAAAGCGTTGGACCCGTTTTGTACTGCAAGGTGAGGTTTGTGTTCGTCGGGGTCACCCCGTTGAAGTTGACCCACAATGGCGTTGCGCTGCCTTCTGAGCCGGTGCGCAAATCAAAGATATTTGAGAGGAGTGCTCCAGTCTGAGCGGTTGGATTGTCATAGGCTGCAGAGGTATCCGAATAGGATGTGCTCCATGTGCTAAAGCGGTAATACGAGGCATCGCCACCTGCATAGACGAGCGACCCGTTGACGTTTAACATATCAAAATCATACATCGGCGTGTGAAGTGTGCCGTGGGCGTGGATTTCGCCTGTGAGTGGGTTATACCCTCTGATTTGGTCGTAGCGAACCGTGTTTGTCATTCCACCTGCGATGAGGATTTCGTCGTTGTGGACGACAGCCGAATGAGCAGCGATTTTGAACGGTAGATCTGAACCGTTGATCCAAGTGTTGGTCAGCGGGTCATAGATTTCCGTGTGGTTTGCCGGTGCAGTTGTCGTCTGGTTCAGCGCAGCATCAAAAAGACGGACAAAACCTCCGATGGCGTAGAGTTTGTCGTGGTAGGTTACCAGCTCGAAGGAGTGGCGTGGTGCGCTCATGTTCGCCATGTAATCCCACACATCGGTAGCAGGGTTGTAACGCATGGTCCGGTTTGTCAAGTCCGAGCGGTCCTTTTGGCCCACGCCACCAGCGACATAGATGAACCCACCATGCGCATCCATGCCAGCAAGCCC
>DUKM01000032.1:5084-14443 GCA_013329255.1 Candidatus Poseidoniaceae archaeon
AAGATGTGCACCATGCCGTCTCCTCGAACAGCGGGTGTTGCAAAAGGATGGTAATCGCCAATTGAGTAAATTTTACCCTGCAGTTCGACGCATTCGTGGTAGGCTTGAGCCTGTGGGAGCGTGTCTGGACTTGGGAACCAGGTTTTGTTGTTCATGGCGAGTGTTTCAATGAAATTAGTTGTGTCTTCGTCTCCGCTTTGCGACGGGTTCGGATCGTAACGCCCACCGATGAGCCACGCTTCGTCGATGGCGTCGTTGTAAGCCAGGCACCCTGCTGCGCGTCGAAACATCATGGCTGGGGCAGGAATAGTTTGCATGCCGATGACGGGGCGATCGAGCACGGGTTGACCGGTGGTGCTGTCAACGGTGATGTTGGATGGAGTAAACCCGTCGCTTGCGTTGAAACCTGTGGCCTCAGTGATGACTTCACGGATGTCGATTTCCTCTTCGAGGAGACCCTCTTCTACAGGACTGATAACCCCCAAATAAGGCATCGATAGCATCGCCAAAACCGCCCACAGCGAAAAGGCGATTTGCTTTCCCAATGGACTGGCCATGAACAGGGACTCCATCGGCGATTCAAGAGCATTGCGTGCCCTTGTCATGTGCGTTTATTCAGAACATCGTTCAAAGACCCTTGATTTGGAATGCACCTGCGGCGCACATAGGTTCATTGGTTACGAACTGTTGCGCCGGGTTGGAGGACTTATCATGGCTCGAGAATACATCGCTCGCGACCCGAGAACGGGTCTTCCACTGAACGTAAAAAAAACCAAGCACGTGGATAAAACAATTGTCAGTGAAACTGGTCCTTGGGTCAGCATCTCAGATGCTGATGTCTTGCCCCTCGCACTCGGTGAAATTGCAAGCGTCGATACGAGGTACCTCGATGCGAACCATACACACGACCGATCCGCCGGAGTTCGTGCTCTTGGACGGTTCAGCGGACGTCGCATCCATGACGCTCACGCCGCCCTCATGATTGCCTTTGAGCAAGACGAAGGCGACATACGTGTGGCGGCCTTACAGGTGCTCCCTGAAATCGCGATTCGGAAATCCGATGAACTGTTTGACTGGCTTTCTGTCCTGCTTGATGATGAAGATACAGCCGTTCAACAGGCAGCCAGCCGTTGCTTAACGCTCACGTCGCCAGTCTTCCCGTCGGCCGTCGAAACCATTCTTGGCAACGAACTGCGTTCATCTCAAAAAACTCGTTCCGAGGCAGCATGGTCAGGGCTTTACGCCTTGTGCGAAACCTGGCCGGAAGTCGTGGTCAATCATGTGGATACACTGTTGCTCGAAGACGATGCCAAGTTGAGGCGAAAGGCTGCAGGTCTGCTGAGGCGCGTCGTGCAACGCGGTGGCTCACCGGTTTGGGACCTCATCTCTTGGTCGCTCAACGATATCGATGTCGAAGTTCGTCGAATTGCGGCGCGAACGCTACCGAGTTTGGCCAAGCGAGAATCCCGAATTGCAACCGTGTTCGCAGAACGCGCAATGGTTGACGAAGATTCTAAAGTTCGTCTCAGCGGTATTAAGGCGCTGCAATCGATTGACACCGATCACGGGCGTGCCCGAGAACTGGTCGTCAAAGGCGCTCGTTCGAAGGACATCCAAGTTCGAAAGGCCTGCGTGGAACTGTTGCCTCGCTTGTTCGGTGACGATGTGCTACGCACCATGGCCATCGACTTGTTAAAGACCGAAACCGATGCCAAGATCATTGCCTCGCTCAACGAAATGATGTTCGACGTTTCCATGGATGGAACCGAAGCGCAAAAGAACGCTCAATTGGCCCCGACGCCAGCCGTTCCCGCAATCGATCGAGAGGTTGCAGAAGCTCAAGGTAAGCAGGTTGGTCTCCAACCAATTCGCCCCTCTGGCCAGCCCGATGGCGAACAACCACCAAAGCCGGCCGATGGCGCTCCGCCGCCAGAAGCCCCAGGTGAACCGGGCGCTTACCGAGCCGTGTCTCAAGATGAGATGATGGGTTACACCGATGAATTCGAAGATGAAGAGCCGGAAACCGATGATGAATACTTCTGAGCAACCACCTGAACAGGGTCGATGTCCACGATTTTCATGTCGGTATGGTTAAGAAGGGAGCATCAGTGGCCGAATTACTTAGAGGTGCATAAGATGAGTTCAGACGCATTTAATGACAAAGAAGAACAATTTGACCGCTTGTGGGATGGTCTTACTCCAAAGGGTGTAAACCGCAACAAGTCGCTCAAGTTCCGACAATACATTCTCGAACACGTTCGACAAACCAAGCGCCCTATGACCCGTGAAAATGCCCGTAAGTATTGGATGGGTATTCTTCAGAAAGAAATGGCAGACGCCGACAACTACTGATTCCACTCGATTGGGTTGCCACCGTCTCGGTGACCCACTCGCACAACCGAGACGGAGATGATACCATGTTCACCAAAACCCGCTTCGATTCTTGGGACCTACCACCTGCACTCTTGGCTGGCCTCGCTGCGCTCGAATGGACGCACGCAACTCAAGTTCAGAAGGATACAATTCCGTTGGCCCGCGAAGGCCGTGACGTCATTGGGCAAGCCCGTACAGGATCCGGTAAAACCGCAGCCTTCGGTCTTCCAATCCTTGAGCGTTGTCAACCAACAGGAGCGCTCCAAGCCCTCATCCTCACACCAACCCGTGAGTTGGCCAACCAAGTCGCTCAGGAAATGATGGAACTCCAAGGCGAATCAGGCCTCTCGATTCAGACCGTCTATGGCGGTACGGACCTTGAGAAGCAAGCCCGCACCCTCGGTGACGGTGTGGACATCATCGTTGGCACCCCAGGCCGTGTCATGGACATGAGCGAGCGAGGTCACATTGATTTGGCTGCTCCGTCCTTGTTCTGCCTCGATGAAGCAGACCGCATGCTAGACATGGGATTCTTCCCAGACATCATGTGGGTCATGGAACGCATGACTGGTCGCGAGCAAACATTGCTCTTTTCGGCAACCTTCCCTCAAGAAATCATTGACACTGCAAATGAGTTCATGAATGAACCAGAATTTGTCCTTACCAACACCGAAGAGTTGGACATCCCTCCAATTGACATGTACAGCGTGCGAATTGGCCGAGCCAACAAACTCTGGGTGCTTGGACGTCTTCTCGCTCGAATGAGCGAAGAAGATCAAACGATTATCTTCTGCAACACCAAGCGCATGGTCGATCTGGCTGTTCAACGCTTGTCCAAGCATGGGTTTTCTGTTGAAGGCCTTCACGGTGACCTCAATCAAAACCAACGAGAGAAAATCCTCGGACGGTTCAAGGCTGCGGAAATCAAAACCATCGTGGCCACCGATGTAGCTGCTCGAGGCATTGACGTCGACGGCATCACGCTCGTGGTCAACTATGACTTACCAGTCGATTTGGACTCCTTTGTCCATCGCGTTGGACGCACAGGCCGAATTGGACGTAAGGGAGAAGCTTGGAGCCTCGTTTCCCGAGATGACGCTCCACAACTCTCGAAGATCATGGCCACCTACGGCCTCGACATCGTTGACTCAGAAACACCTGAACTTCCAGACGGCATGGAACGAGATCCAGTCAAGCGACAGGACGACTTTGGCGAAACTGCAGATGTGTTCGGATTTGTCTTGCTGGAACTGACCATCGACCCGGCATCCGCCGGCTCTTCTCGTGCAGTCTCTCAGTGGTTCACAGATGCACTGAGTTGCAACGAAATGGCTATTGGCGATGTTCACTTTGAAGGTGAATCAACCTTCATCAGCATTCACACCAGCAAAGTCGGTTTGGCAATGAAAGCGCTTGAAAAGCGTGAAATGTCAGGCCAGCGAGTCGTTGCTTCAATCGTTGAGTGATTTCACTCTTCTTCCGAACCACGGTTTTTCCATGAACCTGTTTTTGTAGATTCGTGCCGAGAGACTGGTGCCTTCGCTTCTTTTTGTTGGACCGCTTCTGTCTGTCCGGTTGGCGCATTTGGCCAACGACCGTCTTCATCAGGTCGCTCGAACTGTATGCCGCCAACCAAGCCAGCCACCAACCCTAACGCAGCCAGCGACCAAGCATAGCCGATAGCGTCGTCCCAACGGTTCTGGGCGGTTCCACAGTCAGCACTGATCAAGTCGAGTGAAACACAAGTGTCCAGGGTTGATTTTGCCTGCATGGCTTCTTCATTGCTGGTGACGTTGTAGGCTGCTCCAGCCATCAACACCACGGCCAAGACGACCAAGGTGATGTGCTGTATTGCCCATTTCCTTCGAACAACAAGGCGCCATTCTTCTGGTGCACCATAACTGGCATCGAGTGTTCGGGCAGGGCCACCAAACCTCCAGAACCAAACCACCCACATGGTGACAAGAACAAGTAAGAATCCCCATTTCCATACCGCAGTATGCCAGGCCCACATGCCTTGGAGGCAGGCAGTATCGTTTGGCAGAGCCATGCAATCCTCGACCGCAATTGGATAAAACACAACCAAGCGGATGATGTTGAGGACATAGATAATGGCGCACATGACGATGATGGACCTGATTTTGAGTTTTTGCGGCACACCTTCGGTCATCGCCACAAGCGTCGAGAGGAAGATCATTTCATGGACGCCAGCGCATTCATCCGACACGTAAAGTGCGATGTGATCGAAGCTCCCTGGGAAATCCACGTGGTTCAATTCAATACGCGTTGTCCAACCGTTGTGGGTGCCAAGCGTCGATGCACCTTCTCCGAAGATCAAGTTGGTTAGTTCATTCCAAACCCATGCCTCTGACACTTGTATTGGAGCCAAGGTGTCTGAGGGCATCGTTAAGAACCAATAAAAGGCTTCAACGCACAACAAAGCGAGCGGTATTCGGGCATATCGCAGCCCCAATTGAGCAACTTCTGACCATTCCATATCGTCTTGTGGTTTTGACGATGTGGCGGTGGACACCATGCTTCACGCTAGGCGCCCCTCTTCATCAACTTGCGGGACAAGGGACTCCGAAGAGGCATCATATGTCGTAATTTGGATGTGGTTCGAATGGTGTAGTTCATACGGGGGGAGAGATTGGAAAGATTGTGGTCGAAGTGATGCACTTACAAGGCGTGGTCCCACCTCGCCCGACTCACCGATTGAATGTGATAGGTTTTTTCTGCCCAATCCCAGTTTCTGAGGCGAAGAAAGTCCTCAAAAACATGAGCTCTGGTAATGTGCTGGAGTTGTTGGCCGATGACCCGGAAACATTGCATGACTTGCCCGTGTTGATCGGTCGAACAAATCACAACATAATTTCTATAGAAGAATCGGCAGGCGAGTATACTTTTCTAATTGAGGTGAACCAATGAGCCCTCCAATCATCGAACGCAAGGACGTGCCAAGTGAAGCTAAATTACCGACTATGTTTGGTGAATTCAACATTCGGATTTTCCACGAAGCAACCACCGGCTTAGATCACGTTGCGCTCACCCTCGGTGACATGTCGGGTCCTGACCCCGTGTTGATTCGAGTGCATTCAGAATGCCTTACTGGCGATGCCTTTGGCAGCATGCGCTGCGATTGCGGCCCCCAGCTTCAAGGAGCCATGAGTGCGATTGTGGAACGAGGGTATGGCTGCATCCTCTACCTGCGTCAAGAAGGCAGGGGCATTGGTCTTCATGCTAAAATTCAAGCATACCATCTCCAAGATCAAGGTGCTGACACACTTGATGCAAACCTCATGCTCGGACTCCCTGGTGATAACCGGGATTACAAGATTGGAGCCTCCATGCTGGAAGCCCTCAACATTCCACGCGTCGAACTGCTTTCGAACAACCCCGACAAAGCAGAGCAGTTGATTGCCTATGGCATTGACGTGGTGTCTCGATCCTCGCTGGTAGTCGGTGTTGGAAAAGAGAACAGAGCCTACCTCGAAACCAAGGTTGAGCGAATGGGTCATAAAATCGATCAAGACGACCTAAATTAACGCAGGTTTGACCACGAAGAGTAAAGAGGGCCGTGACCGAGAATCGAACTCGGGCTGGCAGAACCACAATCTGCCGTGCTAACCCCTACACCATCACAGCCATGAGAGGTACTTCGCCGTCAAGCGCGTGGTATTTCAACAATCCGCAGAGCAACACTGACTTGCATCCCTCCGGTTCGCCATACATGGAACCCTTGCATTCAAGTGCGTTCGGCCTTTTAGGACAACCATGCGACCTGCTTTGAACTCGAAGACCGTTCCTTTTGCGCTGTTGTTGCTCCTTCTTCTCGCTCCACTCTCCAGCGTATCTGCTCGCTCAGTGCATGAAACTTCAACCGTGGATTTGCTACCACAAGGGCAATTCACAGATTCTTCAGCATGGGCGGTTGATGCCTACACCTCATTTTCTCAGGAACCAGCCATCCACACCGACACAATGGTGGCCGATGCTCGACTGACCATGCTTCATGACCGTCCGGTCAACCTCGATACGATGATCTTCTGGGCTCAATCGACACCTACCGATTCCAATAACTCACTCTATTCACCCGATGGAGCCTATTCTTGGTCGTCCGGACCTGAGATGGAACTGACGAACTTTAACGCAGCTGGGTCAACTCAATACGACATTGCAGAAGTCAGTTTGGTGTTCGCCTTCGCAGTGCCGCATGCCTTGACCAGAGATTCCGTGCGCTTCTCTGTTGAATACAATTCGAATTTCACCTCCCTTGCTACGATTTCTCACACCCAAGGGCCAATGGATTACATGTCCAGCACGTACTGGCGAGAAAACATCAGCGCTCTTGACACTTGGACTTGGGCTTCGTTGCAGAACCTCATCGTCACGGCCAATTACGAATCGGTTGGTGGCACGGACGATTCTCAACTCAACCTCGATGCTGTTGGCGTGGAAGTCACCATGCAAACGCCGTGGTATGGCGGCGAAGTGGCAGCAGCGTCAACCGTGTTTGACGCACATGAAACTCCAGTGATGGTCCTCGACCTTACTGCAGGGGCTTCTGAGAACATGGGCTACAGCGCCTGTGGACTGCAAACAAGCGTTGAAGGCACGACAGGTCACTGGACAAGTCAAGTGATTGAAACGCCTCCTGAACAAAGGATTGGGCGGGTTCATTACGCCCTCCAAAACGAATCCTTAGACGATGTGCAGTTGGAATACGCTTCCTCAAGCGACGGGACCTCCTTCACTTCCTTCACCTCCATGGACGAACACATGCTCCTTCCAGACCAGCCGTTCACTAAACTTCGAGTTTCCACCATCGAGGCTTGCATCAACGAAGTGACCGTCGACATCAACGACCCGACGTTGATCTTGTCCGGTCGAATCTTTGGAGACCTCGACGGATTGGATTCCAATTACTCACGTTGGCTTTTATTCGTCAACGACGAACTTGTCACCAACCAACCGGTCCAACTGAACCCGAGTTTGTCTCTTTCCTTCCCCATTGGCGCTCACATTCACGACCCAACCTCCTCGTTGAAGGTGGAATTGAAGACCTGGTTCACATGGGATTCACTGGGTCAAGCAAGCACCACTGCGTTTGAAGTCAACAACATCGATATCACCGGTGGTTACAGCATTGCGTGGGACGAAAACCCAACCTGCGTGGCCGTTGGGGACCAAAGCTTGATCGAAGACGGTGGAGGACGAATTCTTCCTTTCCTTCACAGGTGCAGCGATGACCGCAGCCAAAATGAAAACCTCATCGTTTCCTTCACCAATACTAATCCTGCCCTGGTTGCTATTGACCTGACCGAAGGTGATGTTCGTGTTCGATTGCTGCCTGAAGTTTCAGGATTCGCCACCATCACAACCACCGTAGCCGATGAAGCCGGAAACACCTGGTCAGAGGTGTTCATGGTCTCTGTCAGTTCTGTTGACGACACCCCCACCCTCACGGAGTTTCAATCGATTATTCCAGTGCAACTTTCTGTTCCAACAACCATTGATTTTGTCTACGGCGACATCGACTCCGACAGTCTGACAGCCAACACCAACCGCAGTTGGGCCAGCGTCGATATGGACTTGCGGACCATCACCATCAACGCACCAGCCGCTGGCTTCCACTCGGTTTTAGTTTCGATTTGCGACCAAACGTCTTGCGCTGAACGCACCATGGATTTGGAAGTCATGGCGCTCCCCGATCTCGTGATTGAGAGCATCGACCAAGGCGATGAATCGATTGTTGCAGGCGATGTAGCAGCGATTCGAGTGTTTGTCCGCAACAACGGTCAAGCAGATGCTTCAATGATTTCAGTGCGCTGTGAAATGAACACTGAACTGATTTTCATCGGCACCCTTCCGATCCTAAGGCCGGGAGAACTTGGTGTGGTGACCTGCGACTGGGCGGTTCCCGAACAGGCTGGTTTGGTGCAGGTTCGTGCTGTGGTTGACCGTGGCTTGGAAATTGATGAGGGCGATGAAACCAACAATGAAGGCGTCATTGCAGTCGAGATTGAAGCCAATTCAGCCAATGCAGACGCCTCGTCATCAGGCACACCAATCAGCGAAGGGATGTTTATTGGTGTAACCGTGTTCGCTTTGATTGGGATTGTTGGTCTCTTTGCCTACCTGACACCCGCTAAGATTCGCAAGCTTGAATGAAGGGCTTGCAACCTCATTCAATACGTGGCTCATAACGACTCCACGTGACGGATAACGCGAAACACAGCCTCAAACTTGATAATGGGACCGTCTCAGAAAAACTTGCTTTGAGGTCGTGGGGACCGTTCAACTTCGGTTGACAAGGCGGATGTGGGAATCATGTCAGTATTGAAAATAAGAATTGAAACCGAGGAATATATTTACGAAGAATACATCGAAGCGTGACCACGGTCACACCATCGTTGGATCGTTCACTCAGGTGACTTCCAGCGTCGAGGGTAGACATCGCCGTCCATGAGCACCATGCTCGGACGTGCAATCTCGCCTTCCTTCATGGAAACGATGTCATCGGTGTCAGACGTGAGGCAAACGACACCGACTGCTTCGCTTTTGAGGGTCTGCACATAGATTTCTTTTCCAGCCTTAACGCCTGATGCAATGCTTACCACACCAGGTCGCAGCAAAGGTGCTCCGTGCGCAAGGGCAGCAGCAGCACTGTCTTTCACAGTGGCCGAGGGCAGATCGAGCATGAGTTTCTCAATGGGGTGAATGATGCGCAGGAGCGCTTCAGGCTTACCGCAGTCCTTCCATAGCCAAACCGCATCAGCCAATTCTTGCAGCGTAACACAGTCATCGAGGTCGAAGACACCCGATGAGTCCCTGCGCAATTCCTTGAGTTGGACCTTCATGTTGAGCAACAATCCCAAATCTCGAGCCATGGTTCGAATGTAAGTTCCTGCTTCGCAATAAACACGAGCAATCATGTCGTTGCCAGATCGTTCCAATTGATCAAACTTGAAGATTTTTCGAGTTCG
>DUKM01000032.1:14819-17349 GCA_013329255.1 Candidatus Poseidoniaceae archaeon
CCTCATTGCTTCAGCCAATTGAGCTTCGTCAACTTCTTCAGCAAATCTAAACACACAAATATACGATTTCTTGTGGTTGAGGATTTTTTTGGTGAGTTTCATTGTTTTTCCAGCCATTAACGGGAGCACGCCAGTTGCAAACGGATCGAGTGTTCCACCGTGGCCGAGCCGTTCAAGACCAAACAGGTCCCGTGCCCATGCAGCAATTTGGTGGGAGGTTGGTCCTGCAGGTTTGTCCAAAAGGATGAACCCTGCAGCGAGTCGCTGTTCTACGGTGCGCGCATCAGGTGCGCCTCCGACGGCATCGTTGGTTGTTGCGCTGGGTTCGATAATGTGTTGATTCATGCAGATGCCTCCAAGATTTCAATCGCCGCAGCAAGGATTTGTTCCCTGCTGAGATTTGTTCCATCGAGTACTATGGTATAGGGTTCACGCTGTTGCGGCAAGATGCCATAGAGTTCCATGAATCGCTCAGCATCAACTGCAGTGCGCTTTGCATTGGCTTCAATGGCTTCTTCCAAGGTGCATTGTTCACGACCCACGACCCTTCGTGCTCGCTCTTCGTCTTCGACTTCAATCCACAACCGGACACAATCAATGCCCAGCCGGTACGCCCACCATCCAGACAAGCGCGATTCAACAATATCTTCCGCATTCTCGTTTGACATTTGTTCTTGCAGCATGGCATCGAGTTGCCGATCCACTTCCAAGTCCTTCGTGCACAATTGTCCGAATTCAGCCAACGATAGACCACGGCGCTTGGCTTCAGCCCTGAACACGTCGCCCCCATTGAGTGAGGTCCAATTGAAGTGCGCCATCAATCCGCTGACGAGGGTGCTTGTGCCACTGCCTGGGTGGCCTGAAACGGTAATTTTTACCATGTTTACACCCATTCATGCCGGCACACATCACAACGTTTTGTGCGTGGTCCGAGGGTTGAAATCATGTCCATGCCACATTCTGGGCATTCAGAAGATTGGTTGTTGGCGCTCTCCTTCATTTCTACAGAATCCCACACGTCCTCATTTTGAGCCCGGCTGGTTTTCTTGTTGGATGAGTGACGCTGGCTTCGCTGTTGACGACGGCGTGCATCGGCGCTCTTGGCCTTGTTTTGGCCTGCTATGAGGTGGAGCAGTGGCTCCTTGATCGATTCTCCTGATTTGACCATCGGGTGGGACCGGTAGCGGAACAGTTTGATGTGGCGGTCGACAATTCGGCCGAGCGGTGCGCTCATGCATATGTATGTGCAAATCCAAGCGGGGAAGAACAGGAACTTATCGCCGAGAAGGTTCCATTCATTGTGCCATGGGAGCGATACGTAATCGACACGGAAGTTCTCGACCGTTGTGGTGAGCCATGCAAAGATGGCGATGATGAACACCATGGTGAACATCATTGGTTTCATGGCGCCCATTTGCACCTTGAGTTGCTCAGGCATCATTTGCTGCTGAAGGGTGGTTGCCTTTTCCTGAAGGATCGGGTCCCTGCTCATTCGAGCATCGTTCATCATCTTTCGAACTTGGCGTTGTCGGTGACCGATGTGAGCCTGTGCCATTGGGTCGGTGAATATGTTCCTGAGCACGGTGTTCATGGTCATCGAGAATGTACCAAGCACCAAGACGGTGAACACAAAGTAGGACTCCTCAGGCAAGATTGGGGAGAGGATTGGGTCGGCGATTGAGCCGAGTGAACCACGAATGCTTGGATTCATGATCAAGAGCGTCATCATGACCATGACACCGAGCATCATGACCATCGAACCACCCGGTGGCTGGGGTGGGGGCGGTGCATTGCCGTTTGCCATGATGGAAGGGCGGTGCATGGAGGGCATGAATGTTGGGTAGGATTTTCTTCTTGCTGATGCGGATTCTCAGCCCTGAACAGCGAGGGTTTCAAACAGGAGCCCCCTCTAGGTGCACCATGCGTCGACGCGAACCACTGGACATTGACCGCACATGGCAACATTCCGTGCCAGTGCCAATGCCTAACCGACCGGTATGCGTTACCGATCAGGAAGCCATCGACCAGTTGGCTCGCTTGCCTCGCCCGCCCCGTATGTTTTTGTGGACGGATGCTGAACGTCGCTGCTTGCCCGATTGGGGCTTCATTGCAAGCGTTCGTCAAGGGGTTCCGCCAGAAGGCATCGAAGCCGAACTTGATGCTTGGAAGGGGCAATACCCAGGAGCTTGGTTGGCGGTTGATATGCGAGATGGCGTCATTACACCCTCTACAGCACGCCCGCTTGCAACCGTCCTGAGCGAAGTTGGAAGACCCGTTTTAATCATCGTTAGCCGTTCCTCTGAGAACGAAGACTGGCCTCAATGGGTTCTACCCGAGTGAATACGAGTGCAAATCCTTGCACGTCCCAATTGAATTGATTCAAGTCAACATGCGCGTAAAGCCTTGCTTCGTCGCATTAAAGCGTGCTTGTTCTCAATCAAGAGAAGGCAAACTTGCAGGCGCTGCACTCTGTAGCGTCGTAAGGGTTCATCGACATGCAAATTGAGCACATCTTGTCATCCATGGATGC
>DUKM01000007.1:0-506 GCA_013329255.1 Candidatus Poseidoniaceae archaeon
GGACGCCTTGGAAGCCGTCCACGTTGATGTATGCGATGAAGCAGGGTGTACATTTTTGCTTCACGGCGTTCAGCAGCCGAGTTGACAAATTCATCTCGCGTACCTACGGCAATCAAGGTGTGAACGCTTCCTGCTCGCTGACGTGCAGTTCGACCTCGTCTCTGAATCGCACGGATTGCGCTGGCAACAGGTTCGTACAAAATAACGAGATCAGCAGCAGGAACGTCGAGGCCTTCCTCTCCGACTGAAGTAGCAACCAAGACATTGAGGTCGCCTTCACGGAATCGGTTCAATTGTGCCAATTGTTGACGCTGAGTCATGCCTTTGCGCTTCCCTTTTCCAGATTGCCCAATGAACTTGTCCACGTTTATCCCTTCGAGGTCGCTCAGCATAGCCACCAGGTGTTCGACCGTATCTCGGTATTCTGTGAAGATGAGGATTTTACTTTCTGCGTTTCGAGCGTGCTGAGTTTCAACCAGTTCCCTGACGTATCCGGGCTTAGGGTG
>DUKM01000007.1:886-4756 GCA_013329255.1 Candidatus Poseidoniaceae archaeon
GTCGTTCGCTCGCCGGTTCTTCCGTCCTCTTCTGCCCGTTGAAGGAAAGATTGTGCAGATGTGGTGCCTTGGGTCCGCAAGAGATCCAACAGCAAATGGGTGCGACGTAAATCTCCAATTCGACGGGCCGCATCATACCCACGCCTGTCTCGACGTTGGATGGCCATGCTTGCTCTTCGCTGGGCTTCTTCGATTAACTTGGAAGAGAGGTGGCCTGTTGGCGCAAGAAAGCCCAAGCGACGCAAGTGCTCCGCCTCACCGTCTTGGTGCGATTGAAGCGGTTCAAGCAGGTTTGTGAGTTCCTCTGGTAGGCTAAGTCGATGAGGGACAACATCCAGCTTTACAGTATAAGGTTCCAGCAACGGATCGTCCTTTTTCGAAACATCCAGGCGTTCAATCCCCAGACGTCGAGCCACCTCCAGAATGTTTGCCTCGGTTGAGCCAGGGCTGGCCGTAGCGCCGAGAACCAGCGCCTCGGGGTGAGTAGAGAGGTACAAATCACCAACTTGTGCATAGGCGTGATTTCCCGTGCTGTGGTGTGCTTCGTCAACGATGAGCAACCCAACGTCCTTGAGATCAATCGTGCCAGTGGTTGCGTCGTTTCGAATCACTTGAGGTGTTGCCATGATGACAATTCCCTTTTCCCAAAGCGGTGGGCGTTTCGCGGGGGCAATTTCTCCCGTGTAAGTGATAATCGAATCGGCTTCGAGGTTCAGCATGTCGGTTGCCATACGCCGCTGTTGGTCCACTAGGCCTGTGGTGGGTGCAATCAACAAGATCTTGCCTCGTTGCAGCCGTAAGGCCTCAGCCATAGCCATCCATTCTACGGCAGTCTTTCCAAAACCGGTCGGCATCACCATCAGCGTTGAGGAGGTTAACGCCGAACGCAACGCTCTCATTTGGTAAGCGCGAGCCTGTACGCCGTCCGTGAGAAACGGATGAATGACGGTGGCCATGCCTTTCCCATTTCGTCGAGGGTTCTAAAGCATACTGAGGTCAAAATAGAGGATTATCAAGATGTTAGATTCTTGATAGTCCAGTGCATGCACAGATTTCTCTTTGGGCAAAGATGAGTGAATGATGCCCTAGGGTGCTCAAAACAGCCGAAAGGTTTCAAGACCCTCCATGACAGTGGCGATTCACGCGACAGGTCGGCTGTTGCGAACCGAACCACTCATATACGGGAGGTAAGTCGGAAGGTTGCTCAAAGGTGAGCAGCCAGACACAATGGGCCATCCCCCGAGGACCCCAATAGTCTCGTTTCCCATTCGTGGAAATGGAACGCAGTGTCACGGCTTCTCCCAACCTGAGAGCCCTCGTACGCCCCTCCACGGTGGGGCCAATGCGCTGTAAAAACACTGGAGGAATCCGACATGGCAAAGAAAAGTCACCCACGACGAGGATCAATGGCGTTCAGCCCGCGAAAGCGTGCGAACCGTCCGTTTGGTCATGTGAAGTCGTGGCCCACAACCGATGCGAGCGAAGTGAGAATGCAAGGATTTGCAGGCTGGAAGGCCGGTATGACCCACGTTCTCTCTCGTGATTTGAACCCCCGAAGCCCATCTGCGGGACAAGAAATCCGAGTGCCAGTCACCGTTGTAGAATGCCCAAAGATGCGCATTCTCGGCGTTCGTGGCTACACCATGACTCCATACGGCAAGCAAGCTGCTGGCGAAGTCTGGGCTGATGCAGCACAGATTACAGAAGCATTCCCTGATCTCTTCAAGCGCCTACCTGCTCGTAAGGAACACGATGCAGAAAAGCACTTTGAGAACCTCATGAACGGCGACATCTCCGAAGTTCGACTCATTTGCGCAACCCAACCCCACTCCGTTTCTGGAATCCCTACTAAGGTTCCAGTCGTTATGGAAGTCGGATTGGATGGCGGTAACATGGGCGAACAACTCACCTATGCTAAGGAGAAACTCGGTGAAGAGTACTCCTTTGCTGACGTTTTCGAAGAAGGCGCACTTACAGACATTGTAGCCATCACCAAGGGCTATGGATGGCAAGGTGTCATCAAGCGATTCGGTGGTAAGTTGCAATCCCACAAAAACTCGAAGAAGCGCCGACAGCACGGTAACATGGGTGCATTCGGTGACGGATACGTTCGAAAGTCCATCCGTCAAGGTGGCCAAACTGGTTACCATCAGCGAACTGAGTACAACAAGCGCATCCTGCGCATCGCAAGCACCGAAGATCACTCGATCACACCAGCAGGCGGTTTCCTCCATTACGGTGAAGTCAAGTCCGACTACATCCTCGTGAAAGGCAGTGTCCCTGGGCCTGCCAAGCGTTTGATTCGTTTCCGTGACGCAACCCGTGGCAGCGACAAGACGCTCCATCCGGTCGAAATCACGTACGTCAGTACAGCATCCAAGCAGGGGGTCTGAAGATGAAGGTGAATGTTCTCGATATTACCAACACGATTTCGCAAACGGAACTCGACGCAGGTCGACTTCCTGATGTGTTCGAAATCTCAGTGTCCGACGGCAAGAAGGTCGATCTTCCTGCAGCGTTCGAAACTGAACTCCGCACTGACCTCATCAAACTCGCAGTGGCATCCAGCCGTGCAAACCGACGCCAAGCCTACGGTTCCCGACCTCACGTCGGTAAGCGTGCGCCAATGGCTGGTATGAAGCACTCCGTCGAATGGTGGGGTAAGGGCCGTGGTGTCTCTCGAATTATGCGACGCACAGGGCAAAGCCGTGGTGCACAAAACCCTCACACCAAGGGTGGACGACGCGCTCACGGACCCAAGGTCGAAAAGAACTGGGGACGCAAACTCAACCTCAAGGAACGCCGCTTGGCTCGTGACTCTGCACTTACTGCAACAACATCCGTTGAAACTGTAAGCGCCCGTGGCCACCGTTTCTCTGAAGACATCTCTTCCCTTCCGATCGTGCTCGGCACCTACGCTGAAGTTCGTGATGGAAAGACTGAGAAATTTAGCATTGAAGCCTTCAACCATGGCTCAGCTACTCGCAAGGTCCTTGCAATCTTCAACGAAATCGGCCTTGGCGCTGATTTGAACCGAGCACGAGATGGACGAAACATCCGTGCCGGTAAGGCCACAATGCGTGGCCGTGTCCACAAGACTCCAAAGTCGGTACTTCTTGTTGTTAAGGACAAATCCGGACTTGCACAAGCCGCTCGAAACCTTCCAGGTGTCGATGTGGTCGCAGCCCGTGACCTTTGCGCAGAAGACCTAGCCCCTGGTGGCGCAATTGGTCGTTTGACCGTGTTTACCAAGGATGCCGTGGAGGCACTTAACTGAGGTGATTATGATGAATGCATACGATATTGTTCTACAACCGTGGCTTACTGAGAAGTCGATGGAAGCTCGTACCACCGAGCAACGCCTCGAATTCATTGTTCGCCGAAGTGCAACAAAGGCACAAATCGCTCGTGCGATTGAATCGATCTTCGAAGTCGAAGTCGCTAAGGTCAACGTACGAAACACAAAGCACGGCAAGCACGCTTCCGTAAAGCTTGCCGATGGCTATGACGCAGAAGACGCAGCAATGCGCTTGGGAGCTTTCTGAGGTGATTTATCATGGGTAAGAGAATACGTGCACAACGAAAGGGTTCCTCGCCACGCTACCGCGTTGCGAGCCACAGATTCCCAGGTGCGAACCGAATGCCACGCGTGAACAATGTTGTCGGTGAGATCACCGAACTCGTTCACAGCCCTGTCCACTCGGCTCCACTTGCTCGAATGAAGCTCCCTGATGGCGAATCAACACTTGTTGTCGCTACAGAAGGCTTGGCCATTGGGTCTTCCGTCGCTATTGGTGACGAAGCAGCCCTCCGACCAGGAAACATCACTTCACTCGCTAACATTCCAGAAGGAACTGCAATCAACAACCT
>DUKM01000007.1:5098-16637 GCA_013329255.1 Candidatus Poseidoniaceae archaeon
AAGGTCGCTCGTGCAGCAGGAAACTCCTGCTTTGTCGAGGCTCGAATTGGCGAAAAAGTGCGTGTCCGCATGCCATCTGGAAGCCTCCGAGAACTCCCTGCTAACTGCCGAGCCACTATTGGTGTGCTCGCTGGTCACGGACGAGACGAAATGCCTCTGCGAACTGCAGGTGCTGCTTACTACAAGGCCAAGGCCCGTGGTAAGTTGTTCCCTCACGTCAGCGGTGTTGCAATGAATCCTGTTGACCACCCACACGGCGGTGGAAACCACCAAGCCGTTCACGGTCCGAACTCAGTCGCTCGTGGCACCCCACCGGGTGCTAAGGTCGGTCTGATCGCACCAAGCCGAACCGGCCGAGGCCGAGGTAAGAAAATTTGAGGTGATGATGTATGGCACGAAAGAAGAAGAAGTCATTTATGACCCCAAAGGCAAGTCGACGAAAGGCACGAAAGCGCCTGTCGACCACCTCTGGCCGAATCAAGAAGGAATTCACCTACCGTGGCTACACGGTCGAAGAGTTGTCAAGCATGTCACTTTGGCCTGCTGAAGACCCATCTGCACCATCAGTGATTACACTGTTGCCATCCCGAGCTCGCCGCTCAATGGCCCGTGGTTTCTCCGTTGAGAACGAACATTTCCTCAGCCGCGTGCGCCGTTCCAACGGCCGCACCGTCCGAACGCACCGACGCGACATGCCTATCCTTCCAGAATTTGTTGGAAAGACCATCTCCGTCTACAGCGGACAAACCTTCGTCCCTGTCGAGATTAAGCCAGAAATGATTGGCCACTATCTCGGTGAATTCGCAATTACTCGCCGAGGCGTCGCACACAGCGGCCCTGGTGTGGGAGCAACTCGGTCGTCAAAGCACGTACCGCTCAAGTGAGGTGTTATGTATGGTTAAAACACAAATGGATCGCCGATCAAAGCGTCGTGAACTCCCTCAAAAGGGATACACGCAACTCCTTCAAGGCAACCGCTTGGCTACAGCACGCGCCACAAATGTGGACATGCACGTCAAGCACTGCTTCGAAGTCTGCCGCTACGTCAAGCGAATGAAAGCCGGTGAAGCAATCGCGTTCCTCAATGAGGTTCTTCGAATTGACTCTGACCGAGCTGACGTTCGCCGCAAAGCACAGGCTGTGCCCTTCCGACTTGGAAGTGGAAACAAGAAAAAGAAGCGCAACGGACCTTCGATGGTTGGACACCGCAAAGGCGGCGTTGGACCAGGTCGTTACCCAGTTAAGGCATCTCGAGCCATCATCAAGTTGATCGAGAGCGCCATGGAAAACGCACGCCACCAGTATGAAGATGTGGAACCGGAAGACATGGAAATCACACACATCGCAGCACACCGTGGACAAATCAAGAGAGGATTCATTCCTCGTGCCCGTGGACGAGCTACCCCTTCAAACCACTACCGTGTAAACCTCGAGGTTTTCCTCGAAGATTTCACAGTTCAAGACGACGAGTTGGAGGACGACTTCTGAGGTGATTGATTATGGCTGGAAAACAAAGTACTGTACGAACCATCGTAAACCGCAACGTCGAGCGACATCTTGTCAAGGAATTCTTGATGGCGAACACCAAGCGCTCCGGATTCGGCGCTCTTGACATTCGTCGAACACCACAAGGAACCGAAGTCACCGTTCACGCTGAACGCCCTGGAATGGTCATTGGCCGAAAAGGAAAAATCATCAACGAGTTGCAGAGGCGCCTCAACGAAGAATTCGATCTTGAGAACCCAAAGCTCAAGGTTGAAGAAATCGAAAAGGCTACACTCAACGCACAAGTCATGGCTGAAAAGATTGCATCCGCACTCGAGCGTGGCTGGTATTACCGCCGGGCTGGACACAGCGCTGCTCAGAACATCATGGACGCTGGCGCTCGTGGTGTCATCGTTACCGTAGCTGGTAAGTTGACAGGATCAAGAAACCGAACACAGAAGTTCATTCTTGGTCACGTGAAGTACTGCGGTGAAACCGCTTTGCAACACATGGATGTCGGCTATTCAGTTGCTGTCAAGAAGCTTGGTACCATCGGTTGCACCGTTGCTATCATGCGACCTGGCACTCGATTGCCTCACGAAATCAGCATCTTCTCCGACGAAGAACTGCGCATCCGTGCAGAACAGGCTGAAGCAGCAAACGCTGCAGCACCTGCGGGGGCGAGCGAATGAGCTACGTGTCCAACCGTGATATCGCTTCCATGAGCACAGAGGCTCGCGAAGCACGCATGCTTGAACTTCAAGAAGAATTGTTGCAACTCCGTGCCGAACAAGCACTGGGTGGCACACCTTCCAACATTGGTGCTTACAAGGCTACACGCCGAAGCATCGCTCGTCTTAAGACGCACATGAAAGAGTGAACTTTACACAACGGGGTGATTGATGATGGCGGCAATTTGTAATATATGCGGACTCCCTGATGAGTTGTGCATTTGTCAAGAAATTGCCAAGGAGCAACAACGCGCCATTCTTTCAACCGATCGACGACGCTATGGGAAGATCGTTACCAAAGTCGAAGGCATCGATGATTCAGCGATTGACATCAACAAACTTGCTAAGGTTCTCAAGAACAAATGCGCAGCTGGTGGTACCGTGAAGGGACGAGTTATCGAACTTCAGGGCGACCACAAGAAGAAAGCAGCAGCGGTTCTCAAGAACGAAGGATTCAACGTGGAGGTTCGCTGATATGTCACTCTACAACAGCACTTGGATCGGTTCAACAATGAACATCGTTGAATCAAACGACCCGACCCTTATTGGTCGAAGCGGTCTTGTCATGGACGAGACCAAAAACACCCTGGTAATGCTCGAGAACGACGCTTGCGTCCGCATCGGCAAATCCAGCATCACATTCACACTCGATGGCAGCGATGCCGTCGTTCAAGGCGCACTGGTTGGTCAGCGCCCAGAAGACCGAACCAACCGAAAATACAGGATGGCCTGATACTATGCGAGACATCGGAGTAGACGTGAAAAACCCCACCGACGAGTGGGACGGAGATGCAAATTGCCCCTTCTATGGAAGCCTTCGCCTTCGTGGCCAAGTGCTCGAAGGAACAGTTTCTAGCCTCGGTATGCTGAAAACAATTACCATTGAGCGAAACAACGTTCGCTACATGGAAAAGTATGAACGATTCGAAAAGCGAACAAGTGTCCTTTCCGCTCACCTGCCATCGTGCATTGGTGAAGTCGCCATTGGTGACAGCGTGAAGGTCATGGAATGCCGCCCGCTCTCTAAGACGGTGTCATTCTGCGTCATTGAAACCGACGGAGGTGAGGCCTGATGCGTGGTATTGCAGGACGCCAAACCCGTGGTTTGCCAACCGCTGCACGATTGCATGTTGCCGACAACACCGGTGCCAAGATCGTTCAGATCATCAACATCCTCAAACTTGGAAACACCATTCGACGCTACCCTGCTGGTGGCGTTGGTGACCTTGCCAAGGTTTCGGTCAAGAAGGGTACACCAGAGACCCGCCGCCAAATGTTCAACGCTGTGATCATCCGACAACGCCGCCCCTTCCGTCGTGTTGACGGTACTTGGGTCCAATTCGAAGACAACGCATGTGTGATTACAAACGAAAAAGGCGACGTTCAAGGTTCAGACATCAAAGGACCAGTTTCCCGTGAAGCTGCCGAACGCTGGCCACGTATTGCCGCAAACGCAAAGCAAATTATCTGAGGTGAAATTATGGTAAAAAGTATGAAACCAGGAAAGCAACGAAAGGCACACTACAATGCGTCTATGCATGAAAAGCGCAAGCGCATCGCCGCTCGCCTTCAACTCAAAGACCGAGATGAGCGATTCGACGGTGTCCGTACCGTCACCGTTCGTGTTGGCGACACCGTAAAGGTCGTCCGTGGAGATCTTGCCAGCGGTGGCAAGCGACACGGCGGCAAGCGAGGCGCAGACCCACTTGTTGGAACTGTGATTCGAATCGATTCTGAAAAAGGGCGCCTCTACATTGAGGGAGCCAAGGCCTCGAAGGCCGACAACAAAGAAGAGGCGGTTCCGGTCCACTCTTCCAATGTCGTCGTTGTCCGCTTGGACGAGACAGACAAGTTGCGTATGCAACAACTCACCGGGAACAGGAGCTGAATAATATGGGAAGCAGTAACCACTTGAAGCGATTGGCCATGCCACGAAGCTGGCCACTCCCTCGTAAGACGACCGTTTGGGTCACACGACCAACACCAGGTGCTCATACACTCGAGTTGTGCATGCCGATTAACCTCGTCATCCGTGACGTTCTTGGCTTGGCGCACTCAACCCGTGAAGTTCGACACATCCTCCACAACGGCCTAGCAAAGGTCGACGGCCGGGTGTGCAAGGAAACCCGCCGAGGCGTTGGCTTGATGGACGTGCTCTCTCTTGGCGACGCTCATTACCGATGCGTTCTCGATCACAACGGTCGACTTCGCTACCGCACCATCTCTGCCGACGAAGCAGGATGGAAAATCTGCCGAATTGAAGGAAAGAGTACAATCAAGGGCGGAAAGACCCAACTCAACCTTCACGACGGCCGCAACATCTTGGTCGACGACGCAACAGAGTATTCGACTGGAAGCTCGCTGAAACTTTCTCTACCAAGCCAAGAAGTCATCGAACACATCAAGTTCTCTGAAGGCGTTCGCTGCTACCTCATCGGTGGTGCTCACGTCGGTGGCTTCGCAAACATGACTTCCTACGATGTCAAGCGTTCAAGCATGGCAAACGAAGTCATCTTCGAAGAATTCGGCACCGTCGCTGGAAACGTCTTCGCAGTCGGCGACTCCGTTCTTCCAAACACTGAGGTGGTTGAATGAGCGAGAACGCAAATCCAATGACCCATCCACGCATCACCAAGGTGTGCGTTAACATCGGTGTCGGTGAAGGTGGAGAACGCCTCGTCAACGCAGAAAGCGTACTCGAACTCGTGACCGGTGTTAAGCCGCAACGAACCCTCGGCCGCATCCAAAACCGTGACCTCAAGGTTCGCCTAGGCGCTCCAATTGGCTGCAAAGCAACCATGCGCAAGGCAGAAGACATCAAGAAGTTCCTTACCGATGCTTTCTGGGTCCGTGAAAACACCATCCCTGGATGGAACTTCGACCGAGAAGGCAACCTTTCCTTTGGTGTCCGTGACTACACGGATTTCCCGGGACAAAAGTACAATCCTGACATCGGAATTTACGGTATGGATATCACCGTTGTTCTTGAGCGACCCGGACACCGAGTCAGCCGACGACGCCGTGCAAAGGGCAAGGTCGGAATGGACCACCGTGTCACGACCGATCAATCACAAGCCTGGTTCGTTGAGAACTACGGCATCACCATCATGGAGGAATGAATATGGCAAGAGATCACGGAGAACGAATTGGCCGAACCAACGGCTGCCGACGATGCGGACGACGACGCGGAATGATTCGACGACACGGACTTCGTGTCTGTCGACAATGCTTCCGCGACATTGCGCCTTCGATTGGCTTCAAGAAAATGAATTAAGGAGGAGAAAAGTATGCAATTTGATCCACTCAACGACGCACTCATCAAGATGTACAACGCAGAGCAAGCAGGTAAGTTCAACGTCGAACTTTCACCGGCTTCGAAGCTGCTAGGCAACGTCTTAGAAATCATGCAAAAGTCTGGCTATGTAGGCTCCATCGACCGAAGTGAAGACGGTCGTGGCGGTTCCTACACCGTCGAACTTCGCGGCGCCATCAACCGATGCGGAACGGTCAAGCCCCGTCACAGCATCCGACGCCAAGAATACGACCAATGGGAAACACGTTACCTCCCAGCGCAAGACTTTGGCCTTTTGATCCTAACAACGAACTCCGGCGTCATGCATCACTACGATGCAAAAGACGCCCGTATTGGTGGTAAGCTTCTGGCTTACGTATACTGAGGTGAATATCATGGTAAAACTCGACAGAATCGAACATTTCGTAACCATCCCTGAAGACGTCACTGCTACGCTCAGCGAAGATGGCGTCGTCACCATCACCGGTCCAAAAGGGGCCTTGACTCGACAATTCATCAGCACTTCATCCAAAGTCTTCGAAGAAAACAATGGACTGATGGTGCGTGTTGACATGCCCCGCCGTAAGCAACGTGCTTTGGCAGGAACATGGAACGCTCACCTCAACAACATGGTAAAGGGAGTCACAACCGGGTTCACATACAAACTCAAGGCGTTGTACTCTCACTTTCCCATGACCATGGCTGTGAAAGGCAACACCTTCGTTGTCAACAACTACTTCGGAGAGCGTGTTCCTCGAACATCTGACATCCTCAGCGGTGTCGATGTTAAGATCAGCAACAAAGTGGAAGTCACCGTTAGCGGCATCGACAAGGAACTTGTCGGACAAACAGCGGCTAACATCGAACGAAGCACCACGATTAAGAATCGTGACCGACGTGTGTTCCAAGATGGAATATACCTCATCCACAAGGAGTGATATGAATGGCAGAAGATTATCAGAAAATGACCGTTGCTCAACTCAAGGAACTCCTCAAGGAAGCAGACTTGCCTCTTTCTGGAAAGAAAGCGGATTTGATCGCTCGACTCGCTGAAGCCGGTGAAGCTGCACCTGCAGCCGAAGCCGCTGAAGAAGAATCCTGGGACGATGAAGAAGACTGGGACGAAGAGGCTGTTGAAGGCCACGTCGCCAAGCAAAAGCCTGTCCTCGATGAGGAGACAAAGGCTGCACTCTCTCTTCGTGCTGAACAAAAGAAATTGACCCCATCCTTCCGACGAACCGAATGGTTCCGTTACAAGCGATTGTCTCGCTCCGGATGGCGTGCACCTCACGGGATGGACAGCAAGCAACGACGCAACTACCGCTACCGTGGTTCTCTTGTCCGTGTTGGGCATGGGAAAATCGCTACAGCACGTGGTTTGCACCCGTCTGGCTTCCGAGAAGTCATGGTGCAAAACACAACCGATCTCGAAACCATCGACCCAGAAACACAGGCCGCACGTGTTGGCCGCAGTGTTGGTGGTCGAAAGCGAGAACACATTTACTCACGAGCCGATGAACTCGGTATTCGTGTGCTCAACCGAAGGAGGGATGTTTGATGCAAATCACCAACCAAAAGCGACTCGCTGCTAAATTACTCGGCTGTGGTGTTCACCGTGTGTGGATCAACCCATCGTACGTGGACCAAATATCGTCCGCTGTTCAAACCGACGACATTCGTGAATTCATCGAAGAAGGATGGATTAAGGCGAAGGCAATCAAGGGCACATCTCGAGTCCGTGCTCGCGCTCGTCTCGCACAGAAGCGAAAGGGACGCCGTAAGGGTCAAGGAAAGCGAGCCGGTACGGCCAACGCTCGAAACCCACGAAAGAACCGTTGGATGCGAACCATTCGCTCCCAACGACGTGTTCTCAAGGAAATGCGAGAAGATGGCACCCTGCTCTCTTCCCAATACCGCCGCTACTACCTCAAAGCAAAGGGCGGTTCCTACCGTTCCATCGCACACATGCGCTCTCAAATGACCATTGAAGGCGTCACCCTCCAAGGAGGTGAGGTCTGATGCGAGGTGTACAACGCCGCTCTATCTTCCGCCGACGAAAGGCTGGTCTCACAGACTATCGACGTCGCTTGAAGCTCCTACGTGGACGTAAGTCCCGTGCAGTGGTTCGAATTTCCAACACCCGTACAACCTGCCAACTGGTGGACTGGGCGGCATCTGGTGATCTAGTGAAGGTCACCATGACTGGAAGCGACCTCATGAAGAAGTACGGCTGGCCCGAAGACTTCTCTCAGAAGTCCGTTCCAGCATCGTACCTCGTTGGCTTTGCAATGGGCAAAGCCGCAGTTGCTCAAGGCTGTGAACAAGCAGTCCTCGACGTCGGTCTAGCCGCAACCCCAATTGGTGGTCGTGTCTTCGCTGCACTCAGGGGCATGGTTGACGCAGGCATGGACATCCCTCACGGGGACCATGTCTTGCCTGGCGACGAACGAATCAACGGCGCACACATTGGCGACTCCGTCGCAGGCGCTGTTGAAAGCACCAAGAAAACCATCGAGGAGGCATACTGATGACAGAAGAAGAAGTAAAACCAATGGCACCAGGCCTCATTCAAGCGTACGCTCCTGAAGAACCTGAAGAAAAGGTCGAAGGTCGACGTCCACGACGCCGAAACCAAGACGACCCGATCCTCGCATTGCGCAAGTGGGTTCCAAAGACCCGTTTGGGACACGCAGTTATGGCTGGAGAAATCCTGACATACGAGCAAGCTCTTGCAAGTGGTCTTCCAATTCGTGAAGTCGAAATTGTTGATGCACTGATTCCAAACCTCGAAGACGATGTCATCAAGGTCAACATGGTTCAACGTATGACAGACAGCGGACGGCGTGTTCGATTCAACGTCATGGCCTGTGTCGGAAACAAAGACGGCTACGTCGGTCTTGGCATGGCTAAGGCTAAGGAAGTGGCAACGGCAATCCGCAAGGCAATCACCGCTGCAAAGTTGAACCTCATTGCGGTTCAACGCGGCAACGGCTCTTGGGAATCTTCGGCTGGACCTGGAACCTCAATTCCTTTCAAGACTCAAGGTCGCTCGGCTTCAACCCGCGTGACATTGATGCCTGCTGCAAAGGGCAAAGGCCTCGTTATCGGTCAAACCGGTAAGCGTGTGCTCGACCTTGCAGGAATCACCGACGTTCTGTCCCGTACCAAGGGACAAACTCGGACTACAATCAACTACGCAGCGGCTACATTCAACGCTCTGCACAACATGAACACGACGCGGGTACCTTCTGAGTTACGTGAACGTCTGTTCATCCACAAAGGGAGGATGCTCGAATGACATTCATCGTTGTCCGAGCACGAAGCAACGTCGGCGTTGAGCGCACGATCAAGGACACCATGCTGCACCTAAACTTGACCAAGGTCAATCACGCAGTGATCATCCCTGACAACGCACAATACCGCGGTATGCTCCAAAAGGCCAAGGATTACATTACCTGGGGCGAAGCAACCGAAGAACTCGTTGAGAAGATGTTGAGCGGTCGTGGCCGAATGGTCGGCGACGCTCCACTCACCGACGAAATCGTTGCAGAACACACAGATTACGGCGACATGGCTGCATTCGCAAAGGCGATCACTGCAGGCGAAACAACCGTGAAGGCTGTCCCAGATTTGAAGCGAGTCTTCCGACTCCACCCTCCACGCGGTCCGAAAGGATGGGGCGGCATCAAGCGCTCCTACGTTGTTGGAGGCGCCCTCGGCTCTCGAGGGGAAGCAATTGGTGCGCTCGTAGAGCGAATGATTTGAGGTGATGATGAATGGGAACAAAAGCAAACAAGCATCGTGGACGCAACCGATACCATGGCCGTGGCAAGAAAGCTGGCCGAGGTGCTGGTAAGCGTGGTGGTCGAGGAAACGCAGGTATCAACAAGCACCGCGTAATGACCCGAATCAAGTACATGCCAAACCATTGGGGTATGCACGGGTTCAATCGACACCCTACGCTCCGGACTGTTTACGTCACCGTAAACGTAAGCCAACTCGAAGATATGGCGGATGGAAAGGATTCCATCAACCTAACTGAACTTGGGATTGATAAGATTCTAGGCAGCGGACGAATCAATACTGCTCTCACCGTTATCGTTGACGAAGCAAGCGCTAAGGCAGTTGAAAAGATCGAAGCCGCTGGAGGCTCAATTGACTCCGGCGACAACGAAGAAAGGAACGAAGAGTGAATTCGTACAAACGAATGAACCGAACGCTCATAACCACACAACACTACGAAACAAGGAGGAAGAACAATGAAGCACAAGCCAATTCCATGGGCCGTTGCCTTAACAGGAGTACTTTACTGGGGCCTCCTTGTCTATTGGTCCAGCGACGATTTGAACTCAACTGGTGCTGCACGTGATGCTGCATTGTTCGGGATTATCTTCTCCGTGGTCTATGTGGCTTACATCATGGCATGCTTCCAAATGGACATGCCAGAGGGGCTAAAAGACGCTCCTGTGATTGGAAGGTATGGAAAGCTGCTTGGATGGCTTGCCATGGTGGGTACAGCGACGTTCTATGTGCGCCCAGAAATATGGCTCCCCGAGATATGGGGCGGTTATGCTGATGGCGTTGGATTCTTCCTCGTAGGGATCCTCTTGCTCGGATTCGGTGCTGCAGCGATCCTCACATGCTTCATGTGGGGCGGCGACAAAAGCAGCCGATTGTACGCTCTCCGCCGATTCGTCGATGTGTACCCAACCATCACCAAGCCAGAACGACACGTTCGATTCAACGAAAAAATGTGGACGACCACATTCGTTCTGATTATTTACTTCGCCATGACCAACGTCATGCTTTACGGTCTTTCAGGCCAGGCACTTGACTTGTTCAGCGGGTTCCGCTCCATCATGGCCGGTGCTTCTGGTACCATCATGCACTTGGGAATCGGACCAATCGTTACTGGTTCGATTATCATGCAATTGTTTGCTGGTGCTAAGATCATCCGTTTGGACCTTGGAGACACAGAAGACAAAGCAATGTACCAAGGCGTGCAGAAGCTTCTGGTTCTGATTATGATTCCAATCGAATCCATTCCACAAACCTATGGTTTCCTCGACCCAACAGAGATGTTGATCGACACCTATGGGCTCGGATGGGCAAACTTCGTTATTGTCGCCCAACTCTTCGCAGGGTCTTACCTCGTGTTCTTGCTCGATGAACTTGTCAGCAAGTGGGGTATCGGATCTGGTATCTCGCTCTTCATTGCAGCAGGTGTGGCCCAATCCACCTTCGTTGGTACACTTTCACCACTCGCTGCGACCACCGGTGTTCCTTACTCCCTTCAAAACCCACCATCTGGTACACTACCGATGATTTTCTACATGTTCCGGGAGGCGACGAATGCCGAAATGATTTCGAATAATGGTTTCGAAACGATGCTGCTGACGCACGTCAATCCAATTGCTGCGTTGTTCTCATCGATTGTCGTGTTCCTGGTTGTAGCGTATGCGGAATCATCCAAACTCGAATTGCCGTTAACACACGGTAAGGTTCGTGGCCACCGTGGGAAGTACCCAATCCGATTGGTCTACGCTTCGAACATTCCGGTGATTTTGATGGCTGCATTGCTTGCCAACATCAACATGTTCTCCTTGCTCTTCTGGAGCCACCCAACGCTCTCTCAGACGCCGATCTTAGGCCGTCAGGGTTGGATGTCAGCATCGAGCTTCATTGGGACCTATGAGGCGGGTCAAACCACCGCTTCTGGTGGGTTTGCCTGGTATGCGAGTATGGTCAATGGTGTCAATGACTGGATGATTCCGTTGCTGAATCAGCAGGGCGACGTCTTTGGCCATAGTTTAACTCAAATCATGGTTCACGTGGTGTTCTATGTAGCGCTGATGACGGTCGGTTCGATGGTCTTCGCTAAGTTCTGGATTGACACCACCAACATGGGTACGAAGGACGTTGCAAAGCAGATTGAACGAACTGGTATGCAAATTCCAGGTTTCCGTAAGAACCCAAAAATCCTTGAGAAGATCCTTGAGAATTATATTCCTCCAGTCACCTACTTTTCAGG
>DUKM01000007.1:16956-17617 GCA_013329255.1 Candidatus Poseidoniaceae archaeon
GCCTTCGTCGGTCTGTTAGCAGCCGGTGCCGACTTGCTCGGTACGGTGGGTAACGCATCGGGTACGGGTCTCTTGCTGGCTGTTGGTATCATCCTCAGGACATACGAACAGATCCAAAAGGAACAGGCCATGGAAATGCACCCAATGATTCGCCAGTTCTTCGGCGCTGAATGAGGGTAAAATCGCATAGCGAAAGCCGCTTTTATGTGGCGCCTCCCGATTTAAGCCAATTCTCTACCAAGCAACGGGCGCTGTTTTCGTGTTGTTTGTCTAGCCGTCGGCTTCATCATTATACCACAGTACAAACAGGCTGAAGCATGCCTATTGCTGGACCGTTCTATTTCCTCAAAGGTTCCGAGGGGAATGTATCCCTACCGGCAATGAAAGAGAAAAAGAGCAACCCCGCTGTGTATTGGTCGAAACGCCTTGGTCTAGATCTTACGATGCCCGAAGGCAACTCAATGGAACCGACATACAACCATCGAGACAATGAAATCGACCCCGAAGTGGTTCACAATCGTATCCTCAACCTCGAGAAGGAATCGGATGAGTCCCATGTTGTGGCTTGCCCGTACTGCGATGAACATCTTTCGATTGAATCGCCATTTGATGTGGCGAACGTATGCCCATACTGCGATTCCGAATTTGAATACGAACCAGA
>DUKM01000078.1:0-2305 GCA_013329255.1 Candidatus Poseidoniaceae archaeon
GATCTTCTTGAACCCACAATCAAAAAAACACCAATACCTGGTTTATTCATAGAATGAACCTTGTAATTCCTTACACCGGGGCCACACTTTTACACATCATAGAATTCAATCACCCATGAACGAGGTGGAGCAGGGGGGGCACGCGCCTCCAACTGGGCGTTTTGGTGCAATGATTTTTGGGCTATTTTTACTGGCTTTTGGCACGCCATTTACTCTTGTTCCCGTGCTCATTTTTGGCGATGCATCCATCGATGTTTTTTCTCTAATGGGCCTCTTCGTCGGGCTTTTCTGCACACCATTCGTCCTTGCAGGATTGGGCATTCAAATCGCCGGGATTTCGATGATCAGATTAGCCATTAATCCGAATGACGAGAACGCTATGAAAGGCATTGATCGAATTTTTGGCGATTCTTCAAAAGAGTTGCCAGAGCACCACCTTTCAACTCCTATTCTAGAAAACACTTCCGAATTTGAAGAAATTATCACCATCGAGGCTGAAAATTTCTGGGATTCCGTCGACACCGATTCAAAATAGTGCAGGGTTTACACAATCGGTTTTCATTCAGTTCTTATCTAAAAGAGATTTATTAGAAACGTTATCTGAAAAACATTTCAAAATAAATCACAAATCAAAGTCATCATCAAGCAATTCTTTGACATCCGAAAGGGTCTCCTTCCACACCTGGCGATTTTTCTGCCGCTCCTCAAACACCTTCTCTTCAACCACTTCTGCTTGTTCTTCAGGCGCTGATTGCGCCTTTGTGGCAGCTTCTAACCGATCGGTTAGTTCGGTATCTTCTCCAATACGGTCGCGCCGATCGACTTGCTCAATCGCTCGACTTGGAACCGTACGGGATCCGTACTGTTCCAATTGCTCCTGATCGATGTACATTGCAGCGTTCATGTTTTCCACGGCAGGATTTGTCTTTTTATCAACATCAACCAGTTCTTTTCCAACTCGCTGGCGTTCAAACACCTCAACTATTTCTTCACTGCTTGGCAGTGGCTTTTGATCTGTGAGTGAGGCTGCGAGCCGTTGTTGGCGGATGAGCGCATCAGCATGAACATCATCGTGATCGTATCGATGTGGAGCGGCCGCCATCATCAAAATCTCTTTTGCAAATTGGTACAGTGAATCATCCGCTGGGGCCTTTGCCAACAGATCTCGAACGCCCCGGTGATGGTTGATGCACGTCTTGCATCGATTGGCAGCGTCTTTGTCAGGCGCATCACACAACAAACAACAGGCCTGAAAACCCATTTCCTTCATTGCGCGGCGTGGCATCGACATTGGGATTCGATTCTGTGTAAGGCCTAAACCGCATCAACCTTGGGACGCGAGGCTTCAAAGCGTACCCAGCCGAACCTGCTTCATGGCAGGGCGAGACCCACGGGCGGACATCGTTGACGATGATCCATTCCAACAGCGCCCACGGGTGCACAAAGTACACGCTCGTCAAGCCAACGATGGAACCCTTCATTTCGAAATGAAAGGCAACAAGGGCATCAACCCACTGCTTGCCCAATTCATGGGGCTTCAACCGAACCAGTCAGCGAAAATGCACACCGGCGGCATATGGCATTTCAGTGAAGAAGAAAAGAAACACCTTCGCCTTGCAACCGCAGCCTTCACCCTCGCTCTTGGATTCATGTGGGTCGGTGGCCTTGGAAGCCTGCTCGGTTCAAACCCATCATCATGGGTCATCCAACTCCTTCTGTCAATGCCTGTGATGCTTCTTGCCGTAGGCCCAGCGTTCCTCTTTCACGAGATTGGCCACAAAATTGTCGCTAAGAAACACGGTTGTTGGGCTGAGTTCAGAGCCGATCCGGGTGGCCTTCGTTTTGGAATTCTGCTTGCCTTTTTCCTTGGTTTTTTGTTCATGGCGCCGGGCGCCGTGATGGTTGCTGGCGTTGTCACACGTCGTCAAAACGGCCAGATTGCTGTTGCTGGACCGCTTGTCAATTTCGCCCTGTTCCTCGTTGGCATCCCGTTCTGGGGACTGCTTCTTGGCTTGACAGGAGCCTTTGATGCCAGCTTGCCAAACTCTGAACTAGGCTATCTTGTCGGCGGGTCTTTGATCTGGCAACAAATGCTGATTGATGCGGGCGTGTTTTGGCTCGGGGCGAACTTGGTTCTCGGTTTGTTCAACATGATACCATGGGGTCCGCTTGACGGTGCTAAGGTAAAGGATTGGAATGAAAATGTGTTCTGGGGCGTCGTTAGTGTGTTTGGTATTCTCGTGTTCTCATGGGTGCTGACTGGCGGCTCGGTATGGAGTCCAAAGGGATTGCTTGAGATGATAGC
>DUKM01000078.1:2659-2905 GCA_013329255.1 Candidatus Poseidoniaceae archaeon
ATGCACACGAGCACAACTCCATCGCGTTCTAGAAGGAACATACGATGACCTTTGTGGAAACAACTTTGCTCACAAGTAAGCGTTGACGACCGGCTTCTCATCCAAGTGGAAGAAGGAGTAAGCAGCCCACCAAGTGATAATGTCAAGGCTGTCTACAAGGTTGGAAACACCGGAATGCTCCTCACCGTACCCCTTGCCAGTGGTGTCCATCCAAATTTCCATTTCCTCAAGTGTATCGCAGGTTTG
>DUKM01000090.1 GCA_013329255.1 Candidatus Poseidoniaceae archaeon
GGCAGGATTCGAACCTGCGAACCGATAAGGAATGGGACCTAAACCCACCGCCGTTGACCAAGCTGGGCGACCCCCGCGCAGATTGATGGCGGTGACTCTTAGATTTGAAACAAACGCATCAAGCGGATGCTCCGAATCCAACAGATTTGACAACTTCAACAAGGTTAGAAATGCTGACATCGGACGTTGTGAGGACATTCCCAACATTGTCTTCGTAGGAGATGAAGGCTTTCAAAACGCCAGGCGTTGCTTCAAGTGCACGGGTAACTCTGCCGGAGCAGCATCCACACGTCATTCCAGTGATGTCGATGGTGTGGGATTTTTCGTTCATGATGTCGCCAAGCGGGCGACTCTTTTCAAATTATTCTTCAAATGGCTTCCACCATCGCAACAACAGTGAGTTGCCGACGACGCTCACAGAGGAGAGCGACATCGCAGCAGCGGCAAAGGCTGGAGGCAACAAGAAGCCAGTGAATGGCAGCATGATGCCCATGGCTAATGGGATGCCAATCAAATTGTAGGTGAAGGCCCAACCAAGGTTGGTGCGAATGCGGCGCATGGTGGCTTTGCCAAGTTGGATGGAAGAAACGGCATCGATTAGGTCGTTTCGAAGCAGGATGAAATCTGCCGCTTCAAGGGCAATATCAGAGCCAGCGCCCATCGCAATACCAATGTTGGCGGTGGACAAAGCGGCGGCATCGTTGATTCCGTCTCCGATCATGGCCACCGTGCGTCCTTCGGCTTGGAGCCGGCGCACATGACCTGCTTTTTCATCCGGTTTTACACCAGAGAACACAGTTTGAATGCCCACTTTATCAGCAGCAGTTTGGGCCGCTTCTTGACGATCACCAGTCAACATGATGACGTCCAACCCCATTTGATTTGCCAGTTGTACGGCTCGAGAAGAGGAGGAGCGGATCCGATCGGTTGCTTCGATCCATCCAAGCAATCGTTTTGCCCGACTGACCAACACCAACGTGACTCCTTTTCGAGCCGCTGCTTGCATGCGCTGGTCAATCTCCGAGGGCCATTCAATGCCCACTTCCCGCATCAGGTCAGCGTTCCCAACGGCCACAAGCGCTCCGTTTGCATCACCAACTAGGCCCATGCCGGGCATGGTTCGAACGTCGGAAACTTCTGGGCGTTCGTTAGTTACATTGGAGCATGAAGTATGAATTGCATCGGCCAGCGGATGGATCGACTCCTCTTCCAACGCCGAAGCAAGACCGAGGATTTCTTTGACTTCAGTGTCGAGCAATTCAATGTGACTGACCCTCGGTTTACCGGAAGTGAGGGTTCCGGTTTTATCGATCACAAGCGTATCGGTTCGATGCGCTTGTTCCAAGGCTTCGATGCCTTTGATCAGCAAACCATGCTTGGCTCCTACGCCAGTTCCAACCACCAACGCTGTTGGCGTGGCCAATCCAAGAGCGCACGGGCAGGCAATCACAAGCGTCGAAACAACGACCATGATGGCGAGTTCCCCTGAACTGTCAAACGAAGTGTATGCACTTGCTCCGTCCGTTGCCCACCAGAAAACGCCTGCAAGAAGGGCCAGCAGAACCACCGCTGGGACAAATACAGAGGCAATGCGGTCCACCTGCCGCTGAATTGGCGCTTTGCCCATTTGTGCTTCTTCAACAAGAGCGATGATGTCATCGAGCAATGTATCGCCCGCAGGTTTCGTTGTTCGAACGTAAACGGTGCCATCGAGTACAATTGTCCCTGCCATAACGGCTGAGCCATCCGTTTTACGAACAGGATATGGCTCACCGCTCATCATTGACTCATCGATGCTCACGCTTGAACCTTCAACCGTGCCGTCGAGGGGAATGGTTTCCCCCACGACCACCTTCAGTAAAGCGCCAATACCGATGGCTTGAATTCCAGTTTTTTCGGTGTGCCCAAGCGTTTCATCGATCACTAAGCGAGCAGTTTTCGGTTGCAAAGCCATCAAACTGTGAACGGCATGAGTTGCTTTCATTTTGGCCGAGGACTCCATCCAATTGCCAAGAAGTACGAAGGCGATGATGAACACCACGCCGTCAAAAAAGACATGAGTTGCTTGACTGAGCACGCCGGGGGGGTTGGGTAATATTGGCGCCCAGACCACACAAACTGACCACAGGAAAGCAACGGTTGTCCCCAGATGAATCAGCACATCCATGTTGGCGCGACCTGAACGAAGCGAAACCCATGCGCCTTTGTGAATGTTCCATCCTGACCATAGATACACGGGGAGGCAAGCATACATGGCAAGCACCAATCGAACGTCAAGGTTGTATTCCCGGCCCATATCGCCAGCAAACATCGTGAGCCAAACCGTCGGAACTGCGAGCGCAAGAGCAAGGATGGCTTTGTTCCGTTGTGCATCCAATTCGACACGAGCTCGTTGTGTGCTCTGCGGCGAACCACGCCGCTCTGTTGCCCCAAAACCTCCTCGCTCAAGGGCTTGAATCACGGCGTTGAGCGTTGATGCATCAGCGCCTTTGGAAAGATGGACACGCCCCTGGTTCAATGGCAAATTGACAGCAACCTCTTCCACTCCGTCGACCGCCGAAGCAATGCGTTCCGCAGAAATGGCACATGCGCCGCATGTCATGCCCGTAATGTCGAGGTGGAGGGTGGTCTGCATGAGGGTTAGCGCTCCTTATCGACACGAAATAGGATCACAATCAACGATGTTCCAATCGCCAGCATCCATGGTGATGCAACCGCAACCACAGGTGCACATCCAGCCGATTTGATCCCAGCCTTTACCGCCTTCTGCTCGGGTGTATAGGCGCTTCATTTTGCATTGACATTCGCATGTCTGCGCTTTCACCCGTGCCATATCATGTGATTTTTTGTAGTCATTATAAGGCTTATGTTTTGACTACATTAACGTAAGGGGGCTAAATCTAACGAACCCGCCCACACATCCAAACCCCGCAATCTGCACGGGAACACTTGGCCCAATCGAACGACAGGAGGATGTTCGCCGTTGTGATCCGGTTCAGCCGGCACCACGTTGAGGCCTTGTTCATCAACCAGTAAACGCTGTTTTCCACCAAGTTGCTGAACGTGCATTCGCCCGTGAATCGAGCCGTCATCAGCGAGGTCCAAAAACACCCAAACGCCCTTGAGGCCAGTGATGCGTGCGTTGTACCTCATTTCGCCTTCGACAACTGAATCTTCACTCGATTGTTCGCCGATGGCACCGCCGCGCAACAAATGGATGTGGTATGCGTTAGCAACGAGTTCCCACTCCAATCGTTTCGCTGCATGGCCCCGTTCAGAACAATGCACGGCAAGCGAAGCAGTTTCTTCTTCGTCATGGATCCAAGGCAATTGATTGAGGTGCGCTTTGAGTTGGCGGTGGGCCATCAAATCGGGGTACCGACGGATCGGTGAAGTGAAGTGAACATAAGCATCGAGGTTCAATCCAAAATGCCCTAAGTTCTCTTCGCTGTATTTGGCTCGCTGCATCAATTGGAACAACCCTTGGTCGACAACCCTTCGAACTGGACCTGTGAGTTTGGAGGCCTCGGCTTGAGCGATTTCGAGAGCATCGAGGATGGATTGGCGAGCCTCGGGGTCGAGCACGCTAGCAAGGTAAGCCTCCACTTCACTTTCAACAGGGTCCTCTGCTGCATCGAGGCCTGAGAGGTCGACGCCAGTACCCGCCCAAGCACCAAGCAAGTTGCTTAGTTCGCTTGTTTCGCTTTGACCGTGTGTTCGAGTTGATGGACGAGGAAGTTCAATGTCGACGCCGAGCGATGCGAGTTTTGCGTTCAAAGCCTCCACTTCAGGAGCATCGGGTGGTGCGTGGCAACGCCACGGCAGCGGGGCGTCCAACGCTCCGAGCAAATGACCCACTGAAGCATTGGTTGCAACCATGAACGATTCGATCATACGCGTTGCATCGTTTGGCCATTTGACTTCCACGCGTATGCTTTCATCGCCATGAAGCCGTGGCCGGAGTTCAGCGTTCTGTATGTTGAGTCGAACTTCGGAGGCTTGCCATGCTGCAGCCAAATCAAACATCGACTCGAATTCAGGTTTGCCGATTGCATCCTCATAAGCAAGGTTTCGTTTGACATTGATAACCGCTTCAAACGCTTCGGTCGATGTGATCTCATTTGCTTCATTCAATCGCATTGCAATGACCATTGAAAACCGATCGACTTCTGCTCGTAGGGAGCATAAATCGTCAGCCAGTTTCGGCGGGAGCATGGGCAAGACCGCATGCGGTAAGTAGACCGAAGTCGCTCTGTTTCGGGCAGCGGCATCGAGGGTTGTGCCGGGCCGAACATAATGCGCCACATCAGCAATAGCCACCCACAAGGTGCGCTCTGGCCCCTCGTCCACAAGGCATACAGCATCATCGAAATCTTTCGCATCGTGCGGGTCGATTGTAACGAAGGGCAAGTGCCTAAGATCGGTGCGTCCTTGGTTCACAGCAGCATTGCCATCCACTTGTGGCAGCTGTTCAGCAGCATCCATCAACCGCTGGTTGTATTCCTGAGGAAACGGGTTGAATCCACCCTTTCTTTTGCTGTCAAGTCGATGATTCATCAAGCTTCTCGCAGTGTGATGCTTTGCTTGAAGCAACAGCAAAGCCATGCTTGGTTCTGCTTCGTGAAAGCGCAAACCAGAGCGGCGTTTGGCGATGAATCTTGCTTCCTTGGCTAAGTCGAACGAGCCCCATGTGCGAATGCGTTCACCTTCGACCAAAGTGAATTCATCAGGATAATCTTCGCCAGCAAGATGGGCCATCCATACCCTCTCGAGGACGGCATAGCGCTCGGCATCGCCCGCAGATACATACACGCCTTCTTCGGCGTTGATTGCGTCCCCTTGTTTGAGCGCTGGCAAGCCGCTTAACCCGGGTGAGCCGCCTTTTGCATGCAGTGAAGAAAAGGACTGCCACGAACGGACATTGGCTTCGATTGCCTCGACATGAGCAGGGGTTCGAATTTGAACGCCCTTCTCCTCCACTTCAGCAAACCGTTCGCCTTTCGAACGAGCGGTAGCTATGGTTTGATCCAGTTCACTTCGAAACGTACGCTCGGCTTTCAAATCGAGCTTGAATCGCTGTTCCAATTGTTCTTTTCCAATGAGAAACTCTGCGATTGAGGGTCCGTCCCAGACGGTGTTCCAAAGGTGTTCATCGTCCTTGAAATGGCCACATAATCGGCGCCACAAGCGTTCATCAGGGGGGCTTTGGGGCCCCTTGTTTCGCTTGTTGTGTTTGTTTTTACCCCTGTTGCGTGGCTGAGCCATGAATCACAGCCCCTTGTCTCGAAGCGCTTTGAGTGCTTTGATTTGCGCCTTGCTCAAGTCCTCTGCTTCGGGAAGGACAAATTCCAATTCCAAATCGCCTCCATCGTATCCAGCACCCGGCACCTTTCGCCGGTCGCCAACATGAGATTCAGGGGCGACGGCGAGCATAATTGATTTCCCAGAAGGAAGTTTGACCTTGACCTTGCCACCGAGCATTAGGGTGGTGTAAGGCGTCAGAACTTCTTGGACGAGGGTGGCTTGATCCCAATACCGTCCATCGCCAAATTGGATTCGAACGGTGAGCAAGACATCGCCTGGCTCGCCTTCCGGATGATCGTGGCCTTGGGCGCGCAAACGGTTCACTGTGCCATGTTTGACTCCTGGTTTAATCGTCGTTGAGAGGGTCACGGATGTGGCTTCCATGGTGCCGGCCTGATTGGGCTTGAGCCGCTTGAATGTGAAAGGAAACCGTCCGCCTTGTTCTGCCTGTTCGACGGTCATGTCGAGGCTGACTTTGATGTCCGCTCCCTTTTGTTGGCGCCTTGGTTGCTGACGCTGCTGACGCTGCTGACGCTGGCGCCCGCCTCCCATACCGCCGCCTCCAAACATCTGTTTGAGCATGTCATCCATGCCGCCTCCGCCGCCAAAGGAAGATCGGCCACCGCCGCCATACATGCTTGACATACGTTGTTGCTGCTCGAATTCATTGCGCTCTTTTGCAGTACCGATTGTATCGTATGCTTCCTGCACTTCCTTGAATCGAGCCTCTGCCTGAGGGTCATCTGGGTTCCTGTCAGGGTGGTACTGGCGAGCCTTTTTGCGAAACGCACGCTTGATTTCAGCGTCGCCAGCATTCTTGCTCACACCCAACAGGGAGTACGGGTCCTTCTGTGCCATTCGGGCTAAGTTCGCTGCCCCTCCCACATCAACCCTCGCCTTGATAACTTAGCGTGAAAACAAGGGGATGAAGGCGCGGTGTTCCGCGTCGGAGTGGTTATAATCACCATGTTGGTGCCATTGAAAGCCCGAGGTTGTACCATGCCTGTTGAGAATGAGAAAAAAAGCTCCTTTGAAGACAAAGTTCAGGACCGTCAAGACTGGATTGAATCCCAATTCCGCCGCATCTCACGAGGTTCTTGGGCTCGTATCATTCGCATGGCTCGTAAGCCTACGCCACAGGAATTCAAGCAAACTTGCATCATCTGTGGCATCGGCATGTTTGTTCTCGGCGGCATTGGCTTTGCTATGCTCGTCCTCATGGACAACTTCCTGCCTTGGTTGCTGCAAGACGTGATCGGCATTGGGAACTGAAGGAGATATTTGAGATGGTTAACGCATTTGTAGCATTTGTACGTTTTGAAGAAAAGTTGCTGTTGCTTCGTCGCAACAAGCAAGACCCCGATTTCGCCGCCCTATGGGATGGCGTTTGGGGCGTTGGCGACACGGAAGAAGAAGTCCTCACTCGAGTCTCTGAATCCACAGGCATCGCTGTTGAATCCCTCCACTACCAAGGCTCAGGCATGGATCGTGGAATCGACATGGGTCGAAACCTCGTTGACGTGGTCCCCGTTCTTGTGGTTGCCAGCACCGATGAAGTGACCCCAATGGGCCGCTACACGGAAGCCGAGTGGATTGACCCGGGCACCCTCCAAGATTACAACTGCATCTTTTCCAACCTCGACATGGAGAACAACGACACGTTGTTCGGCGACATGTATGGTTCAGTCGGCTCCTTCCTCTACATTGTGAAGACAGCGATTGGTTCGGAACAGCGTGTGGCCAATGAAATGTACGCACGCCTGCACGGAAGTGGATCGTTGACCTCGCTTCAAGGCGAGATCATGTCCATCCTCCACCCAACTGGTATGCGTGGCTACCTCTTCATCGAGTCGAGCGCTCTGCACCATGTTGAGAAGTTGATCGGACGCTCCGGCGGCCGCGACCCAGCAGCTCGCCGTGGTCTCAACCAAACCCCACTCAAGAACGCCAAGACCGTGCTTCCAGGGTCGGCCCCATTGGCTGATATTCTCCCATACCTCGAACCAAAGGCAGTGACCTCTGGCATCGAAGTCGGATGCATCGTGGAGATTGTCACAGGTGCGTTCAAGGGCGAGAAGGCTCGTGTTTTGAGCGTTGCAGAATCCAAGGAAGAGGTCAGTATGGAATTGTATGAACAACCCATCCCTATGACCTTGAACATGCGTGGCGACCACGTTCGTGTCGTGGAGCGTGTGGAGTGATTTTCACGGGCCTAGTCGACCAACGCCCATCGCACAGCGCGATTATATAGGGGTGTTTTGTCGGCTAAATGCCCACGAAAGTGAGTAACGGAGATGAACACTATGCCAAAACCATGGACATCCGAACTCATCAAGAAGGCGCTTGGCGTAAAGAAGTGCAACGGCAGCATGGAAGCTGCAGTTGAGGATCTTTCGCTTGAGAAGGCAATGGACGTTGCTCGTGACAAGAACGGTCACGGGCACCTCACCGGCGCAGACCTCAAAGCACAAACACGAGAAATCATTGGAACATGCGTTTCAATGCGAGTCAAAATCGACGGTCACTGGGCAAATGACGCCCTCGCCATCATTAGCAAAGGAGAATGGGACGAGCGGTTTAACTGAGACTCACGGACCGTGGTAGAGGCGTCGTAGTACGCCTCGCTGACCACAGGGGTGAACAAAAATGGAAGAAAAAATAACCCAAGCAATAACCGATGCACTTGAACGTGCACCAAAGCGCAAGTTTGTCGAGTCCGTGGATATCGCATTCACGATTAAGGACGTCGACCTGAAGAACCCAAACAACCGTATCAAGGAAGAAATCCGTCTTCCATCTGGTCGCGGCCGTGAACTCAAAATCGCAATGTTCGCCGCAGGCGAAGCAGCGACGAAAGCAAAGGCTGCTGGCATTCACGTCATCACGCCGCAAGAAATCGAAGACCTCGGCGGTAACAAAGGGAAAGCCAAGAAAATCGCAAACGCTTACGATTTCTTCCTCTCTGAAGTTCCTCACATGGGACTCATTGGACGGTACCTCGGTGTCGTCCTCGGTCCTCGAGGCAAGATGCCTCGTCCAGTCCCTCCAACGCTTGACCCTGGTGTCATTGCAGCGGGTCTTCAATCGACGGTTGTCGTCAAGTCTGGTGACAAGATGACCTTCCAAATTTCCTTTGGAACCGCAAAGCAATCCCAAGAAGAACTCAACGCCAACGCTATGGAAGTTTACAACCGTGTGATTTCCAAGCTCGAGCGAGGTATTGGTAACATCCGTACCCTCTACATCAAAACTACAATGGGTCCATCTCAGATGGTTGAGGTGGTCAATTGATTCCAAAGGTCGTTTCTTGGAAGAAGGACACAGTTAAGGATCTCGTTTCCTTGCTCAACAGCGGAAAAACCCTCGCTGTGATTGACATTCATGGCGTTCCAGCCGGTGCTATGCTTGGTATGCGTGCATCGTTGCGAACCGACATGAATATTCAGGTCGCTAAGAAGCACTTGATGCGCATTGCTTGGGAACAAGTTGGCCATGCCGCAGGAGACATTGAAACATTGTTTGATGGTGCAATTCAACCCGCTCTTGTTTCCTCCACGAACCTAAACTCGTTCGAGATGTTCACTGAACTCAAGAAGACCGAAGCCGGTCGTGCTGCAAAGGAAGGCGACGTTGCCCCTCACCAAATCGTGGTTGAGAAAATGGACACCGGAATGCCTCCAGGTCCAATTGTTGGTGACCTGAACTCCGTTGGAATTCCTGCAAAGATCATGGGCGGCTCCGTCCAAATCCAAAAGCGAACCGTCGTGCTTGAAGCAGGCGATTTGTTTGAAGGCGAAATGGGTATGATGCTCTCAAAGATTGGCATCAACCCAATCGTCACCGGTCTGCGTCTATGCGGTACCCTCGAAGGCGGCACTGTGTTCGCCCCGAGCACCCTTGACATCGACTACGAGCAATTCGAAAGCGACCTCGTCAGCTACGCTGCAGGCGCATTCAACCTTGCTTGCAACATCACATGGTACACAACTCAAACCATGCCAACCATTCTTGCAAAGGCCAGCCGCGAGGCATTGGCCGTTGCATTGGAGGCTGCGATCGCTACCGCAGACACCATGCCACATCTCGTTGGACGAGCACACCGTGGGGCTATGGCCGTTGCGGGGTCGCTTGACAGCGACGCACTCGATGAAGAACTTGCAACCATGTTGGGCGCAGCAGCATCCGCTGCCGCATCCGCTGCTGCAAGCGTTTCTGAAAGCACTTCTGAGGCACCAACCGAAGCCGCAGAAGAGGAAGAAGAGGAAGAAGAGGAAAGCTTCGGCGGACTCGGAGATCTATTCGGTTGAACACAATGAGGTGAAAAAATATGGAATACGTATACGCTGCTATGCTACTGCACGCTGCTGAAAAAGACATTGACGAAAAGACAATCAGCGCCATTTTGAAGGCTGCTGGTGTGACCGCCGACGACGCTCGAGTGAAAGCACTCGTTGCATCGCTTGCTGGTGTCGACATCGCTGATGCAATGACCCAAGCCGTTGCCGCCCCTGCTGCTGCTGCCGCTGCTCCTGCAGCTGGCGGTGCTTCGGAAGCCGCTGCCCCTGAAGAAGAGGAAGAGGAAGAAGAAGAAGCTGGCTTCGACGGTCTTGGATCCCTTTTCGGTTGAAACAGGTATCGAGCGCCGCCGAGCGCACAAGGAAACGCGTCTTGCACGCGTAGCCTCGTGATGCACGGTTGTCCGATTCGGTCCCTCCCGCGGAACACCTCGCCCTTTGAGGGCGGGACTGTGGGCTAACCGTGCACACGCATCTTCAAACGAAACGTTTGATCGAAACAACTCCCTACAGCCGATAGGCTGCATGATGAAAACCGCATCAAAGCGTTGATGCTACATCGTTCTCTGGACCACACATGGTCCGACGTGCTACCTTTGATTTGGAAGTCAGCGTCTCTCCCGTTCATGCCATCAAAACGCTGCGTCTTCTTGCCGAGGAAGCAGGTTGGACAATGGAACGTCATGAAGGATCTAGACTTGTCGATCGATTTGCAATCATCATGCCAATGGCCCAATCGACTCGAACGCTTGGAATACGTATTCTCGACGGCCCCCTCAGCGGCCTTGAGATGACAACATGGTCCGAAACGAGAGGCTCAGCTGGAGCACTCAACATCATCTCGTTGGTTCTCCCTGGAGGCACAGATCACCCTCTCATTCAAACCCTGCTCGAGCATTGGGTTTCACAGGTGCCCCGGTGCCCTTGGCAGTGGTCGTTTTCGGAACGTTCTAAAATTGGTTACATGCTTCCCGTTTGGCGCAAAGCAAGGCGGAAATTCCGCGATTTAGGGTTTGAAACAAAGAAAATGTCGTGGCCGAACGAACCAAAGTCTCGATGGCCCCCCTCTGAATCATAAAAATCTCCCTTTCATGATAGGGCCCACGCTTAGGCCTCAACTCACCAACTCCCCCGTAGGGGGAGAGGGCATGCTAAGCGATGAATCACCCCGCCTTCTTCAAACGCAGAAATCTATTTTCCTCGTTATGCTCATGATTACCATGTCACTGTCTGCTGGCATCGTCGAACTGAACCGCTCACCGTTGGAAGATGCCAATGATGTGGCGGCCGTCGGCGCAGGTTGTACGTTTATCACCCGGGCCAGTGGCGAGGCAATCTATGTCGATCCGGTCAATGGTTCGGACGCTTGGGACGGCACATGGTCGTGTCCAAAAGCAACACTTTCTGACGCACTCAACGAATCTTCTTCCAACGATGAAATCGTTCTGTACAGCGGGCAGTATCACGAAAACGTCACCGTGGATAACAAGGATAATCTTCTCATTCGTGCAGCAAATGGCGCTCGTGTTGTCTTTGATGGAACCCAAAGCATCGCTGATGACATGGGTGTGTCATGGACAACTGCCGACAGCGATGGCATTCAAGAAGTGATCTTGCCGGTTGATGGATGGCAGTTGTTCTTGGCTTATGATGAACAAGTCCCCGCTCGATGGCCGAACGCACAGTTTTCAGATGAAAGCGTGTTTAATCGGTCATATTGGGCTGAAGGAACACTCACCGGTTCAAACAATGCCTATACGATTGGCTGGCTCACCGACGCAGGTCCTGAAACAGGCGTCCACACCGGTTTGAACGAAACAATCAACGCTACAGGTTTGGATCCAGAGGGTGCCATTGCGGTCATGAACCTCGGTTCGTTCCGCACCAACAGCCGTGCCATCACCGATTGGAATTCAGCCAACGGAACATTTGCCTACGATGGAACAGGTGTTGGCTGGAAGACCAAGCATCATGCGTACTTCCTTGAAGGTAAGCGAGAACTCATCGATTCAGACGGCGAGTGGTGGTTCAACAATGCGAACAATCGCCTGCATTACAAAACGCCAAGTGGGCAGAATGCGAATGATTTGGATCTTCGAGTCAAGGTCCAACCCTTTGCCATAAGCGTGGAAAACTCCGATGGCGTGACGATTCAAGGTCTCGATTTCTTTGGAACTACGGTGAACTTCAACGAATGTGATGGATGCAGTTTCACCAATTCCACTCTCGAATACCCAAGCACATCAAAGCGCGGATTGGGCATCGCAGGAGAATCAGAAGACGACCGATGGATGACTCGCTTCTACCGGAGCACCAACAGCTTCGTCGACAACCTTTCCATCACCAACACCGATGGTGGTGCGATTGAATTCCAAGGTTCAGCTGGCCAATCCAACAACAACATTGTGAACAATTCCTATTTCCATGCCATTGATTGGTCTGCCGCCGATCAAAAAGGACTGATGACGACCATCTACGAAGGTG
>DUKM01000089.1:0-2672 GCA_013329255.1 Candidatus Poseidoniaceae archaeon
TTGGCTGTGTCCGAAGTTGGCATCGAAAGAACGGCTGAAGTCATCGAGGAACTGATTGTATCGGCTGATACAGAGCCCTGCCCAATGCTGCCGAACCCTCGCAATCCCGTGCTTGAGCCTTCATCGGTTACCATGAGCCAAGAACTCTCAGAATTGAAGGTTTTTTCTGCCAAATCTAGAATCTCAAAATCACCGGTGCTGTTGTCCATTTCAAGGGTTGAAATCAGCGCTTCTCCGGTCGGAACATTCCCTGGCGAGTGGATTACCATCACCGTGTTGGCTGAGGGTGAGATCACCACGTTGCCGTTGGCCAACGGCGTCAAGAATTCAATTTCACTTGCATCAACGCCCTGAGAAGAGTCCATGATTTTGGTCACCGAGTCATCGCTGTTGTGCATGTAAAGATCGATGCCTGTATCGGTGACCACTTTAGCGATGAATGACCCGTCTGACCTGTAATCGATGTCCAGTACTCGAACCTCCGCATGGGATGCATCGCTTGCTCCGACCGAGACACCAGGTAGATTGCTTGTGCCTTGAATCGCTGCCGCTCCAAGAAGGATGAAGACCAAAAAACCAGCCATGGCTATCCACTGGTATTCGGATTCCTCCTCTAGGTACCCACGCCAGCCCGTCGCCATGAACTGAAACAAACGAATGGAGCACATGAATGCTTTTGTTCGTGCGAATCAACGCCCAGCACTTACATCATTGGGCTTTATTGTCCGCACGAGTCGAGGCGGAGAGATGATAAAGGAACCATCGTTCGCAGGGTTGCTTGGAGATTTCATTATGGCACGCAAACCAGCATCTATGTATCGCCGATTGAAGGGACCTGCATATACGCGCCGTAAGTTCATCGGCGGTGTCCCAAACAACAGAATTCATCAGTACCACGTCGGAAACCGTGTTGCTGCGGAGACAGGGAAGTTCCCAGTCATCCTCGAACTGCGCTCTGATAACAACGTCCAAATCCGTCACACAGCGCTTGAAGCGGCCCGTGTTATTTCCAATTCCACGATCCGTAAGCAGGCCGGCTCCCAAGGATACGCTCTCCGGGTTCACACTTTCCCACACCACGTGCTTCGTGAAAACAAGCAAGCAACAGGTGCAGGTGCTGACCGTGTTTCGCAAGGAATGCGCTGTGCATTTGGAAAGAACGTCGGAACAGCAGCCCGTGTAAAGCGTGGCCAACGTGTTATCTCGTTGCAAGTTCACCCAGAATTCTACCTCACAGCCCGAGATGCATTGCGCAAGGCCAGCATGAAGTTCCCAACTCCATGCACCGTTCGCCTCATCAAAGGCCACGAGCATCTCAAGGGTCTCATTTGAGAACGCATTGGGCCATGCCCGATCTCTACGAGAACTCCTGTTCATCGTGTTGTTTGGGCGCGGGTTCCATAAGTCCAAGCCAATAACAACGAATCAACGGAGAAGGAGGTGAGCCAATGAGAGTAGCCGTTCTAAAGGAAGACAATTGTCAACCCAAAAAGTGCAATGATGAATGCCATGCCTTCTGCCCACCGGTTCGAAACGGACAAGAATGCATTATTCTTGATGATAAAACAGGTAAGCCGCACATCTCTGAAAGTTTGTGCATTGGTTGCGGTATCTGTGTCAATAAGTGCCCCCACGATGCATTGATTATCGAACAGCTGCCAAGCGAACTCGAAACTGATATGATTCACCGCTATTCGATGAATGGCTTCCGTCTCTTCCGCCTTCCAACCCCTTCGAAAGAAAGTGTAGTAGGTATTCTCGGTCCAAACGGCATGGGTAAGTCGACAGCAATCAACGCCTTATCTGGCAGAATTATTCCAAACCTGGGGGACTGGATGGACAAAGATGCCGACTGGGACGGTGTGATTGAATCCTTGCCTCGCGGTGAACTGAGGGATTTCTTTGTTGCCGTTAAAGCTGAAAAAATACGCGTTGCTCTCAAACCACAAAACGTCGACCGCTTGCCAAAGCGGGTTCAAGGGACCGTTCGGGATTTGTTGACCAAGGTCGACGAACGAAACATGTTCCAAGAGATGACTGAGAAACTTGGTATTGATCACTTGCTCGAACGCACGATTCAGCAACTTTCTGGCGGAGAACTTCAGCGCATGGCCATCTGCGCCACCCTTCTCAGGGATGTGGATGTGTACTTCTTCGATGAACCATCTTCTTACTTGGACATCCATGAACGAATGCGCATTGTCGGGATCATTCAAGAATTGTCAGAAACCAAGCGGGTCATCGTCATTGAGCACGACCTTGCTGTCCTCGATGTGCTGTGCGACCTTGTTCACATTGTTTATGGGAAGAAGGGTGCCTTTGGAATCTTTACACCAGCCCGTTCAACACGCCAAGCCATCAACACGTACCTCGATGGATTCTTGCCAGAGCAAAACGTTCGAATCCGCGACAAACCAATCAAATTCCTCAACCACAGCGACCGGGTAGCCGAACTCGGATCCCAAGTGGTTTCTTGGGGCGGACTTGGCAAAAAACTCGGTGATTTCACCCTCAGCACTGGTGAAGGGGCAGTTCACCGTTCAGAAGTGGTCGGTGTTGTAGGGCCCAATGGAACCGGCAAATCAACCATGATCAAAGTCCTCGCCGGCGAACACGATTACGATGAAGGTTGGGTCACCTCCAGCGCTTCAATTTCATACAAACCACAACAC
>DUKM01000089.1:3041-3640 GCA_013329255.1 Candidatus Poseidoniaceae archaeon
CCACGTTGGCGAGCGGGTGAATTCAACGTCAACGTCATTCGAGCCCTAGGTGTCGATGAATTGCTTCCGAAGCGCGTGAAAAAACTCTCAGGCGGAGAACGCCAGGCAGTCTCAATCGCTATCTGTTTGGGCCGAGAAGCCGACCTGTACCTGCTTGATGAGCCATCTGCACATCTCGATGCCAACGCTCGAATGGAGGCCGCTAAAGCCATCCGAAGAACCATGGAAGCCAATGAAAAATCAGCGTTTGTGATTGACCACGACGTGTACTTCATCGACATTGTTAGTGATTCCTTGCTTGTCTTTGAAGGTGAAGGTGGCAGCCACGGGAAAGCCGAAGGCCCATTCAAACTTCAAGAAGGCATGAACCGCTTCCTCAAAGGAGTCAATGTGACCTTCCGGCGCGATCACGATTCAAAGCGACCAAGGATCAATAAATCCGCTAGCCGGAAAGATCGAGAACAACGCACCTCGGGAGACTTTTACTCCTTCAACCATTGAACTCCGGAGGACATGTTATGCCAGTCGGAATTCCACCACTTGGCGGGCCTTTGGGCCGATCCAGATCAAGGATTTCGGCCAGTGGGCTCACCACTTAC
>DUKM01000089.1:3954-11317 GCA_013329255.1 Candidatus Poseidoniaceae archaeon
TTGCGATGTCAACGTCAATGGTTCTTAGGTTCAAAACTCGGCCTCTCGGGGCCAACAACCCCTTCCCAAATCTTAGGGATTGTCATTGAAGATGAATTGTGCGGATTATTGATGCACAGGCCCGAAGCAAGTACAAACTCACTTCCAGATCTTAGCCAATGGATTGTCGAAAAAATCCCCGCTGCTGCTCAACGAGCCTACGACGATGGATTAGAAGCGTGGAACAACTCCCTTTGGCACGCAGAAGGCGCGAGTTGGGACGATGTTGACGTGGACCGCTTGGGTGAAAAACTTCGTTCGGGATTGACGCTTTTTATGGAGGAAGTAAACCGTTGCCAAAATGAAAATGGGGGGCCCTACCTCGAACGTTACCGAGCAGGCGATTGTCCGTTTGAGATCCCTTCACCTGCTTGGGGCGATGAACCAAGGTTCCCTGTTCCAGAGAAAGTACGTAGTTTTGGCATGCGAACTTGGGCAATAGATGAACCCATGATTTGGAACGCTCAAGGTGCACCAGTTTCCTGGCATGAAGCGTGGGAAATTGCCCGGCCGTGGGTCAAGGATCCTCGCGTGCATCAACCTCAGCGCCTTTACCATCCTGAAGGATGGGCTGCAGGAGAATTAGATCTCGTTCTTCGTTGGGACGGCAGCATCCGTCTTATCGACATCAAGTCAGGCGACCCGACCTCTCGGTTTGCCGCATCCCTCCAACACCAGCTGCGATTCTACGCTTGGTTGTGGCACCAAACACACGAAGGTTTGCTTGTGAACGGGTTGGAAGGATGGTACCTGGGCGGGCCTCACCGAATTGAATTCCCTGCTCCAACCAACGAGGAAATTACAACGATGACTGAGGAATTCTTCGCTGTTAATCGGGCCATGCAAAGCATGGGTTCAGGTCCTGTTGCCCTTCCAGCACGACCAGGCGAAGCTTGCGATGGTGAGGCTGCTGGATGCCACTGGTGTAGCCTTGCCAAAGACGAGGAAGGCGGCTTCATCAACGACGCTCTGCTTGACACAATCACCTCAGTTCGCTCGTTATCGATTGTTTCACCAAACCAAACTCTGGCAAGCATCCCAAACCGAGTCAACGTTCATGGTTCATTCACTGGGGCTTGGGGGCCACTTCCGAATCATTTCGGAGAACCCGTATTGGGCGCAATGCTCGTAGCAGGTGGCGTACAGTTGACCGTTGAAGAAAGCGAACCGGGTTCGTTTGCGCACCTGCATCAAGGGCCCAAGGGCGAACTTGTCATCCTCAACGCACTTCCCGGTGTATGGCGGGGAAGTCCTCGGCTTTATTTGGACGAAAAAAGTGAAATCTTGCCCCTCTCGGAAGCCGAAGATCGCTTTGCGAAGGGAGAAAACGGGCTGAAACAACAACTCACTCGCCTTGGCCTGCTGCGTACCCGTGCAAATGTCGAAGGCATCGTTTTGAGCTTGCGGAAGCGTTCGGGGGTTCGTCTTGATGAGAAACCATGGACCATGTTCGCAATGCACCTTTGGGACGGCGAGCATGTCGTTGAAATTGCAGCCTTTGGTTCAAGCATTACCGGGCAGTTGGAATCGATTCGCCCTGGTGATCATCTGTCGCTGATGGCTGCAGAACTTGGCTGGCGCGCTGGTTTGCCCCAGTTGCGTATGGACACTCGAAAAACAAGAATCACAGTAAAGACAGACATTACTTCATCTTAGACTTTAAGAAGCGTCGGTGTAAGACGCTAAGTTATGCCTGTGCGTCTTGCCCTTCCCGAAGTTGATACCATCGGCCCCTACAAGCGCTTGAGCGCCAGCCAAGTAAACGCTTACACCACATGCCCGAGGCTGTGGTATTACGAAAAAGTGCGGCGGTTCAGGATGCCACAAATCCCAGTTTTGTTCGTCGGTCGTGCCGTTGAGGAAGCGTTCTGCCGCATGTTGCAAGAATCTCCGGCGTTGCTTGTCGCAAACGCCTCCCCAGAAACGCTCTCACATGTCCCCCTCGACCCAAATGGGGTGCCAAGTCGAGACGCTAACGCCGCTTGGCCCGCTGATCGACTTCTGGCCCTTCCAACCCAGATGTGGCCAACCGATCTTGAAGGCTTGCGGCAATGGGCACAGGAACGTCTTTCGATTCACCTCCCGGTTGCGCTTGAGGCCATGAAACTTGAATGGCAAAAAGATGAACGGAAAGCCGGACAATGGTCCAGCGTTGATCCACAGCGATGCTTGGACATGTGCCTGAAGGGCCTTGAGATGCACCTTGCGGAAGTCCTACGATGCTTCGATGCTAACGGAGGGCCAAATCTTGACGCGTGGCGGAAGGGAATACGACCCGAATGGCCAGCCCCTGATGGGCGCAGTTACAACATCGCTTTGCGCCACCCACTGGCCCAAGACGGCTCTGCTTCATGGATTGAGGCTTGGGAGATATCTCGCCCGTGGTTTGTTGACCCAAATGCAGGGAAATTCTCAATGAACGCCATTCACCCTGAACATTGGTTCCAAGGGGAATACGACCTCGTCTATCGATGGGATGGCAGCATCAACATCGTGGATTTGAAAGCCAGCGTTGGGGCAGGTGATCGTTCCGGTAATTACGTCGAACAATTGAGGATGTATGCAATGCTTTGGTGGGTGACTCATGACCGTAAAGAGACGGTTGATAAACTCGAAATTTGGTACTTAGGGGCCGACGCTATCAAGCAGATTGATGTCCCAACCCTTGCAGAAATGAAGGCTATGGAAGCGGAATTAAATTCGCTTTGGCATCAACTCAAAGGAGAGACGCCAACCATGGAAGATTGTCCACCAAACCCTTCACCCATGCGTGGTTTTTCTCCAGGCGGTGTGCCTAGCAAAGCCCCAGAAACCCCCCGTTGTACCAGCTGCGATTGGAAAGCAGTTTGCCCTGGCGGAAATGGTTCCGATTCTCAATTGAATGGTGGCACAGTGCGTTTACCCGGTTCTACTGCTTCCTATGACTTGACGGGCATTGATGAACTCGAACCACGAATGACGCTCATCGCTGAAGTGTTCAGCGTGACCGGTGGTGGCGAAGGGCAACGCCCAAGAATCAAAGTGGTTCAGAACGGCCTTTTTGCACAAGTTCAGCTTCTTGTTGACACCCACCAAGACGGAGAGCCTGCTTGGCCGCAAGGTCTGTTGAAAGGGGACCGTGTAAAACTTGATGGCGTTGTCCCTTCGGCGAACTACAAGGGTGAATTGCAACTCAAAGTAGACCCACATGCCATTGTCGTTCATGCAGGAAAAGATGAGCACGTTGATGCAACGTTGCTCGATTTCAGGGCTCGTTGGAACGTCACAGGTCAACTTGTCTACCGATTTGAAAAGAAAGGCGTCGGGCGCAACGGCAAGTCTTGGCATCGCAAAGGCATGATGCTGATGGATGCCACCGGTTCAATGAAGGTCGAAGGTTGGGCGGCTGATTGGGGGCCCCAATACGATCTTGCCGAAGTCGGTGACACGATGGTTGCGGCAAACATCAGTCTTGACGCTTGGGCGATTGACGTGAAAGGTCAAATCAACCGAAATTCCAAGATTCAGATCACAGAGCGAGTTGAACGAGCGGATTAACCACCAGACGAAACCGTTGTTACGAGCAACTCAATGTCCTTATTGAGAACCGTGGCATGCGGTAAAACAACTTCATCATGGCTGACAATCACGGTTGAAGCTAAGATGCCGGCCTTTGCTAGAGCGTTGCGAACTGTAGTGCCTGATTCGCACTCGATTGAGAGGTTGTGGTCTCGGCCGTGGAAGCGAACCTGCATGGCTGCTGGTCATAGCACCATGCTTATGACGGTGGCGCTGAACCAGTGAATGCGGCCGAGATCGCATAGCCCGGTATTGCGGTGGATTCGAAATCCACTGTCCCTTGGACACGGGAGTTCAAATCTCTCTCTCGGCGCCTTTTTGTTGGCCGAGGAACTTTTTAGATGAAACCTCTGCGCTAAAATGAGTGGATGATATGCAACCAGCGCCGGGTACAGCTCCAAACATCCAAGACAGCGTTGTTTCTGGTAATATTCACACGGGATCAGTTGTTCACAACCACTACCATGCAGCCCCACAAGCACAACCACAGCAAGTGATCGTGACGCAACAACCTGTGTACCAATCCCCAGTCCAGGTTGTCAATCAACCACCTTACAGCAATTTTCAACAGTTGCAGAGTGGGCGACCGTTGTCATATGGGGGGCAAAAAGACATCTTAGTGGCGTATATCTTGTGGTTTTTCCTAGGCTTTTTCGGAGCACATCGGTTTTATTTGAACCAAATTGCGCTTGGGTTCCTCTATCTTCTCACCTTTGGTTTATTCGGATTGGGTTGGTTCATCGATCTGTTTTTGATTCCAGATTTGGTTCGACAACACAACAGGAGATGAGGGGATCTCCCTCACATGTAGAAGGCGTCAGGGGTTTCAGTTAATTCTGAAACATAATCTTCCTTGTCTCCAGGTGCCATAGCAGCTAACTTTTCTGCGAGCATCGCTTGGGCGTCTGCGGGAAGAGCGATGCCTAAATCGAACCATCCATCAAGCGCCTCAAGGAGGCGCTGCGAAGCAAACACGTCACCGCTTGAACCAACAGTCGTGGCAATGGCACATGCTGATTGGATGCCGTGAAGGGGTCCAATTGATGCCATCAATGCAGTAAGGCCAATAGCGCCTGATCGAGGTTCATCTCGTCGTACATCGACGCTGGCTTGTTCAAGGTTCATTCTGTGTTCTGTGCTTGAGGGCACGATGAAGCATTCTTTTCTGGTCGGTTGGTCCATTAAACCTGCAAGAACGTACAATTCCTTCACACCTTGCTCACTTAGCCAAGCCATAAGGGCTTGAGCTAGGCTGCCCTGATGTTCAGGATCAAGCGGTTGTGAGGTGCCAGTAAGGGTGAGTATTCTGACTCCAGTTGATGATTCTATAGCGGATAGAGAGAAGTGAGGCGGGGTTAAGAGTCCATCTTCATCCAACATCGCCAGTGGTGGTAAGGCCGTATGGTGGATGCGCACCAATTCCGTGCATTGATTGACTTGAGTCAATCCTTCCAGTGCCGCTTTCCCCACATTACCAACACCCGGAAGGGCGAACAACATCATTCGGTGATCGCCGAGGATGTTGGGCTGCTTTCTCCATTCAATGTGCAATCCCATAAACCGTCAAACGAATCGCGCCGCGCTATAATGTTTGACATTCCCGGTGGCCCGTAGAGGCCCTTTTCGAGGGTTAGGTGTTGACGCGAAATTACTCTTCTTCTGATGCTACGTGAGCGTCAGTCATGTCTTGAAGAGAAGGAAGTGTAGGGAGGTTTTCTGCCCACTCTTTGCTTTCCACTGCATACATTTTTCGGCGAATTGTTGCTCGATTGTCTTCAGGAGACCATTTCAAAGGCGCTGCCGCTTGGGCAGTTTCACCGCATGATGTGCAAGTTGTGGACAAACTCCATGCTTTGCAGGTGAGGCATTGTTGCAGAATTTGTCGTGCCATGTCATCGCCTCTTTTGTTGTTTGGTGCTCATTCTCGATAGGCTTCTGCTTCGCCGCCAGCGGCAACAACATGTTCCAGGGACGCCGAGGTTACTTGCTCCCAAAGGGATTCAGCCGTCTTGAAATCAGGTGCCTTCAGTTCAATTCGGTATTCAGGAGCTCCGTTGTAATGGCAGGTGATCTCGATTTCTTTTTCCAGAGAGGAGTGGGATTCAGCCGCAAGCAGGGCATCTCGGATGACTTGGACCCCGTTTGTTGCGTTGATGCTCAGTGTGAGTGTTCCACGGATCTCCACATAGGGTGGGATGATGTTCTCAACTGCAATTTCGATGAATGGTTGTAACCAATCGCCTTCGAACCCTGCATCTTGCAAGGAGCCTTCGCTCATTGCGGCTTCTTCAAAGGCGGTGTATAGGCCTCCAAAAGCGTCGCTGAGTTCATCTCCGGAGGAGGCGATTTCATCTGCGCTCCATCCGACCTTCTCGCCGAGAACCTTGAGCAGTTGGTGAGCTCTTTGTTCATTCTTCCATTCTTGAAGTCGGTCTCTGCGACGTTCCTCGGAAACGGATTTGAGTGAAAGTTCCAGCGATGTTCCATCTTTACGGGTTCGCATGACCTTGCAGATCAAGCGCTGGCCTTCTCGGACGAAGGCTCGGATGTTCTTGACCCAGCCGCTTGCAATTTCACCAATGAAAATGAAACCTTCAACGCCTGGAAACTCATCAAGAGAGACATAGGCTCCATTTTGTTTGACGGTGGTAACCGATACGACGACGAGTTCGCCTTCTGAGGGTGTAGTGGTTGATTTCTCGGAGGGCATGGAGGCTCAGCCTCCTTCACTCGAGTGCTTCAACAACGGTGCAACCGATGAGGTTTGCTTTTCCGCCAGATGGATTGGTTAGGGTTGCGCCACAAATGCTGCAAGAAACAACGGTGGTTGCACGGGAAAAAACGGTGGTTTCATTGCCGCAATCTCTGCAGGCGACTTTAAGGAAATTTTTTGCCATATTGTTCATCTCACTTGTCGATCAATTCGAACTTCTTTGCTCGCTGGCATGGCGCATAATGTGCCTTCCCGGTTTCGGTGCAGCGGAAAAGAATGTTGACTCGCTTGGTTGGCTTCTCACGGCCTTCAGGCTTTGGACGTGGGAAACCACGGTAACCAGCCATAACTCGGCGGAAACGACGCTGACCCCAGCGAAGTTCGGAAGCGCGCTTTTTCTTTACGCGCTCCACTGTGTGCATGGTGTGCTTGCCAGCCGATGGGCTGTATCGCTTTACTTGACGGGGCATTTTAACCATAAGAGCACCTTAGCATTCGGCCCACAAGAGTCGGGTATTTAGGAATGCCGCAACAAACATTGCCATAGAACCAAGCCACTGCGTGTGAAATTCAGGGTTCCTTTGATAAGAACAACGGGGGAGCCATCATCATGGATGCGATGGCCCAGGCTGCCCTGTGGTTTTGGCTCCCTGCTGCATTGATTCCGATTGGCATTTGGATTTCCCTCTCGACAAAAGGGTCTTTTCAACGCACATTCGCTCGTTCCCTTGCCATGGCAGGATTTGCAGCCATCATAGCCAGCCCGTGGACGGTTCCATCATCGCCATCAAGCGAGGCAGGGCATTTGCTTGGCTTTATCGTCGGCCCTTCCGCTCTGCTTCTTGTTGGATTGTACCTCATCTCTTTCTCAGGTAATGTTCCAGTCGGGCGGTTGCCAAAGAGCGACCGACGATTGGGTGTGATGTCATTCATCATTGGCTTTGTATGGTTCATCGGCATGCATTGGTGGAACCTCACGCCAAGTTTGAACGGCGAAATAAACCGTTATTGGCTTGTGTTTTGGCCGACCTTTTTGCTTCTTCTTTCGTGCTT
>DUKM01000116.1:0-1421 GCA_013329255.1 Candidatus Poseidoniaceae archaeon
GGTTGAGATTCAGACGATGTTTTTCGGAGCACAAGCGTCACGCAAATCGCTAACAGAGCTAAAGCAACTGCCAAAACGAACAGCATGGTTGTACTCTGGGCCATCGTGCTTGTCTTTTCAGCATCATCACTGATTTGTGAGCAGTTTTCACATGGAGGCATTGGTGCAAGGAGGGTCCCAACTTCGACAGCGCTGGTTTGACCCCATCCGTCAACACAGGTGAAATTGAACATCACTGTCTGATTGTTCAAAGCCTTGGTCGTAGGGAAAGCAAGACGAAGGGTTCCGTTGGTGGTTTCATCAGCTTCCACCTGCGGCACCAGGGTGAAATTGGCCAACAAGGTACCATTGGCAGTAGCGGTTGCTTGGCATTGAACGTCGGTTAAGCCGTCCAAATCCTCAACGAACGCTGTTGGTTCAATCCGGTCGCCAGCCGTTGCATTGCCGAGAGGTGGCGCGTACAATGATGGAGATGCATGGAAGAAATTGAGGGGCGTCTTCAATGAAGTGGACAGCCCATCGATGTCACGCACAGTGAACAACACCTCCCCTGCTCCATCAATGAAAGAGCCATCAAGCCTCAAACGGAAGGCCACCATGGCCTGATTTGGTTCAAGGGCTGTTGTTTCCGAGCCGAAACAGCCGACTGGTGGCACCATTGCGGCTTCATTGGACAGCATGGGTGCATTCACCGACCAGCCAAGTTGCGACATGGAAGCCTGTTGCACTTCCAACGCCCGTTCACTCTCAACCAGTGCATAGAGCACGAGTGTCTCCCCAAATCGGAGGGCCTCAACTGATTCTGTCTCATCGCAAATGGCAGCCTGTACCACAACAGGTGGTGTCAACATAAATGTGAATTGTTGGGCAACATTGAGCGATGCACCGTGTCGGCCTGTTGCTTCGATGCCGATTGCTAATTCTCCAGATTCAAGTGGCTGGCCCACAGATGTCAATTCCACAATAAGAGGCGTTTGAATGTCAACAATGTCCAGTGGGAGAAGTATTGTGGACGCTCCCGGCCACACAACCGTCAAATCTCCCGTAATCGAAGAGAAAGGGTCGTCTACGTCGCTGAACGTCAGTTCAAGGTATTCACCGCCACCTCCTCGAACTCGATCCAGAGGCTCCCCCTCACCGTCGATGAGGCTGATGTTGACAGTGGGAGCGGTGTCCGCCACCCCAATCAAGCGTGAACTCAGCAATGAACCAATTGAAGAACGAACCTCAAGCGAGAGTTTGTCCAAAGAACTGCCAGCGACGAGCATTAACGAACCTGTGTAACAGTGGTGATTTGCGTCGGCCTGAGGCTGATGGGACCATCCACTCATGGTGCCACGGGTCGAAATCACTGAGGGTGATTCCGCCGAAGGATCATGATCAGCATCCAACACACAAACCATCAGGGATGTGTTTTGTCC
>DUKM01000116.1:1811-27375 GCA_013329255.1 Candidatus Poseidoniaceae archaeon
CTCACGTGCGGGCCAAACCATTGTGCTTGTGCGTCGACCACTTCAGCCACATCGAGAACCATGAGTGATGTGGATTGCTCGCTGTCATCAATTGCGGTTGCTTCAATGATCAACCAACCGAGGGTGAGGTTGGTTGGCAATGTAATCGAAGTCTGCCAACGTTCAGCATCAAATGTACCAAGCGTTTGCTCGACCCATGTAGCGTTGGTGAGGTTTGAAGGGTCTGCCTGCACGGTCCAAGCGATGCTAACTTCCGTTACTTGGTTATCATCGCTTGCTTCAACGGTGCAGATGAAAGTGTCACCTCGGGCATAAATCGAGGCATCACAGAACACTGCATCGACCAACGGTGGAGCGTTCACCCAGAGGCGAAGTGTCTCAAGGTTGTTGTCAGTGATCCGTTCGTTTGAATCAGAATCGCTGTCGTACCTGAGCCGAAGGTCCATCCACCCCGTTTTCTGAGGCACAATGGTAAGGTTGAGAAGAATGTAGGAACCTTGAGCATCGCCTGCAGGCAAGGAAATGTTGCCACGGTACAATTCGATGTTTCCTTGAATGTCTTGAATCAAGAAGGACCCGTTGGCTGCGGCCATCCCACGGTTTTCAATGGCCAATTGCACCGTTGTTGGGACGCCATAGGAAGCGTTCTCTGGAATGCGAGCGTCGATGATGTGAACATCATGGAAGAGGTCGGCGTAAGGTGCCATCTTTGGATCGCCGACCGTAACACCCATCCATCCGGCCTGCAGGTTCGCTGCCGCATGAGACTCAGCAAGGTTGTAGCCGCTTGCATAACTTGTCAACAGCACGCTTGACAATCCAACTGCGGTGAGGTATGGTTCGTAGACATAGCCTTTGACACCCGATACTCCGTCTTCAAGCAGATCGGCAATGAGCGATTGGCCATAGGCGGTATCGGCATCAAATGAACGCCCGCCGGTTGAAACCGCCGTCTCTGCAATCGATCCGTTGACCCAACCGTGGCTTGGGCGAATAGGGTAGACATTGATGGCGTCAAGGTAGATTGAGCCATCGGTGGAGGTGGCAACAAGAGACAGTGGGAGCGTGATTCTCAATTCAACCGCGTCTTCGTGAGGGTGGAAGTTCGTGGTGACCGATGACCAACTTGTTCCAAACTCTTTTTCGCTGGAGGTATGAGATGAAACGACTGAACCGTTTTCATCCAAGCCTTCTATCGCGATTTCAAAGGTGCCAAACACATCACCTGTTCGTATGCCTTGGGCCGAAGCAAGCCAGCCGTGCTTCTCAAAATGTTCGTCAATCGCAAACGTCTGTTGAACGCTTGCGGCGGATTGTCCATTGCCTGAATACGCTGCGCAATCAAGGAATATATCCCTGTTGAGCGTGGTGACTTCTCCGTCGCTGAGCGCGCTGTCCCACACCATCACCTCGTCAATCATACCGTGAAAGTGGGTGCTTCCTGCACGGTTCACGCCCAAACGATAGGACGTGATGCTGTCCAGGCTCCCTTGAGGGAACGTTGTGGTTCGCACCAGCACCCCGTCGATGTACTGGTGGGCGACGCCGTTGTCGAACACGGTGACGAGATGCGTCCAATTTTGAGCCACAATTGCCCCAAATGCATGCGTTTGATTGTTGTGCAGCCTCCATTCACCGCTAAAGACAGCATGCTGGAAAGAGGTGTTCGATCCCGCTTGGCTGCCAACGGCAAACACCGAAGCATAGTCTGGAAGGGTGGTGGCGTTGGCCCATACCCACTGACTTACGGTGAAATTACCGCTCCAGTCTTGCACATCGACTTCGACATAATCGTCAACACCATCGTACCACAGGCAGCCGCCGTCGGTGCAGTTTCTCCAATTCGACGCGTTCATGTTGTAAAGAGAAAGATTTGCATCACCCTGTGCGGAATCTTCCGCCACACTCCCGCTTCCATCCTCGAACGACCAGTGATGTTGAAGCGATGAGGCGGAGGGAATGTAATCCCCAGCCAGCAAAAATGAAGTGGCCGGAATTAGGGTTTTGCTCTGATTTGGACCTTCCCACTGCAATGTGAGGCCGTGAGGGCCGCCGCCTTGGAAAAATTCGATTCTAAAATCATGGAGCCCCGCATCGAGAAGGATGCTGCTTGACAGTTCTCGCATGCCGTGACTGCCGTAATTTGTCACCAAGCTTGAATCGTTTAACCACAGTTCTGAGCCGTCGTCGCTGGTGAGGTAAAAGGTCCAATTGCCAGGAGATGGGACATCGATGAGGCCACTAAATCGGGCGCCCCAATCGTTCTTGAAGCGATTATCAAGCCCTGGATACGCGCTGTTTCTCGAAGTATAATCCAATTGTGATTCAAGGCGCGTGTGATCGGGAACACGATCAATCAGCGAAGGCATGGTTCCGGTGTTGAAACTGACACCGGCATTATCAAAGAATTCTGCAAAAATTCCGGGCGTTCCATCTGCCTTCTCAGGCATGCATTCTGCTGCAATTTCTGCTTCAAGGGCGTTTGAGCCACTTTGTTGAACCTCGCTCTGGAGGGTCCAATTAAATGAATCTCCAGCAGAAAGGCTGGGTAGAGTCACTTCCCAAGCATCAGCGCCGCTGGATGTGGAACTGTTGAGGCTTTCAAATCCGCCGTTTGGTAATGCACTGTTCGCCCAACCATCATCGTTGGAACCCCATGAGGCATAGCCCATCACGTTGCTGAGGTTGGTCATGAAGGTGGAAGTTTCGTCAAACATGGTCGCATACCCCATCGTAGCGTTCAAAGAAGTGTTCGCAGTGTAGAGATCATCGTTCCAAAATTTGTATCCCGACCCGTTTCGGTTGGTGGCCAAATCCAACGCAAACACACCGCGTTCCCCGAGGCTATTGTTTGCCTTCTCAATCAAGCCGAGGGCGGTTTCAATCGTGTAGCCCGTCAAACGCGTGACTAGGAAAAACCCGTAGGTGTCTCGACTGAACGCTTCGATGTTTTTTCCTGCAAGTGGCCCGTATCCGTGTTCAACCCAGTAGTCAGCACCTACGCTGCTGTTGTATTGTCCACCCAACAGGGCGAGTTCTTGATCAAAACTGGCTTTGTTGTCGCCACCATTCACGCGAAGCGGCATGCCTTTTGTCGTCACGAGGTAGTTGATGCTGGAAGCGTTTGTTCGATTGTAAAGCATTTCAAGGAACGGTTCGGCGAAGTAGGAATTGAATTCATCTCGATTGATGGTTTCTTTTGTCGGAGCGCTGCTGTTGTTGAACACGAACACCCTGTCAGTGCTGATGTTTCGCGCCTCAATGAAAGCCCAACCAATGGTGCGGCTTGCCTCGGAATTGTTGTTGATGAGCACGCCCACATCGCTGTAATCATACACAGAGAGGAAGTCAAAACCTCCCGGCACTGCAACAGAAGGCCACGGGGTTTGGTTCCACACAGAGGGTTGGGATTCTGTGGAAAAGCCGATAAACGCCTCTTCAAGTCGAATTTCTGGTGCAGTGTTGTGGCCACGTTCACCCGTTGAAGGTGAGGAAAGAAGCGCAAGTCCTGAAGATGAAAGCAGGAGAACGACGAATGAGAGTGCGGTGAGCCTCGCGTTCATCATCAAAGTCTGCTGGTGGGAGGAGCGTTTAGCAGTACCGCCGCCCTGTACTTGCACAACCCGCCTCATCGCTGAAAAATGAGGGGTTGCGAGGGGAAAAAAAACTTGCAACCGACCGTTTTCATCTTAAAAGTGCGAACTTGATAAGTAAGGTGGCCTGTCTTGCTCGGCATGATGGCAGAACTGTATATGGCGCGAACATGCAAGTGGGGCGTGCTGCGAGTTGTCGGTGGCGATGTTTGGAATTACAGCGGTGATGTCCTCATCACTCCTGCCAACAATCGACTCTCCGGACGCGAAGGACTCGACGCTCAAATCCACGCTAAATCAGGACAAGAATTGACCGATGTGACCCGGAACATTTGCCTTGACATGCGAAAGATCAACGCACCACCTTGTGCAGTGACCAAGAACGTGGTGACAGAACCCTTCCAGTTGAGTTCGAATTTCAAGCACATCGTTCACGCTGTTGGCCCTGATTGCCGACGCCCAAATCAAGATGAGGCCCGTCGCGTGTTGCTCCCGGAAACGTATGCAAACCTGTTTGAAACGCTCTCCGAACTCGAAGTGACTTCAGTTGTATCACCTCCGCTCTCAATGGGCATCTTCGCCTACCCACACCGAGAAGGAGCTCGACTGACCCTCGAAATCATCCTCAACATGCTCGATGCTGAAGAAGACCCAGGCATCAGCGAATACACCATGGTGGTCAAGGAACGAAACTTCATCTCGAACATGCGAACGGTCTACCGGGAAACCGAAGACCAATTGCCAGGGTTTGACACAACGACAGCGTGAAGTGAAACCATGGTTGACCTTGCGGCGATGGTCAGCAGCACCTTAGCTGCAGACCGAAAACCGTTCAACGCCGTGCTTATGATGGCCAGCAACGCTCGCAAAGTGAAGCTGGTCGCTGATGTGCTGCCCGACGACATACCCCTCACCGTCCTCACAAGTCAAAACAGGGTGATTGAACACCTGCAAGAGAGCGGCATTGAATGCACGCTCCTTGAGGAGAGCCTTACGGCACAAGGCCTGGGTGTGTTGAATCAAATGCACGATTTGGTTTTGCAAGCGATCGGTGAAGGGCGCCTCTCGAGGGGTGAACGCTTGTTGGTCGTTCTTGCTGAACCAATCGACGGCGTGATGGTGATTGACACCACTATGCTCAACACCAATCGGTTTGCAAATTTGGCTCATGAATTTGCCATTGATTTGGAGGTGTTGACTCAATTGATGAAACTTGCCCGCCACCTTGGCGGCCGTGGAAGGGAAGGGCACGCCGTAGGCGCTCTGTTTGCGGTTGGCGCTTTACCATCCCTTCGGAAGCATTCCACCGCCTTAGTCCTCAATCCGTTCAAAGGCCACCCCGCAGAAAAACGAACCATACTTGACGAGTCCAACCATGAGACCCTCGCCGAATTCGCATGGCTTGACGGTGCGATTTTATTCAACCGTGAAGGCATTGCAAGCGATGCTGGACGCTACATCCAAGTGCCTGCTGGCGTTTCCCCAAAAGCAGGAGAGGGTGGGCGGCATTTGGCAGCCAGAGCGATATCTCAATTGTCTGAAGGGCTTGCTATCTGCGTTTCTTCATCAGGCACCATCACCCTGTATGCGAACGGACGGGACCGCTACAAGGTCCGACTTGGATGATCACTCTTCTTCACGCGTGCGGTGTTTGGAATCCAAACCACGCTCAGCGGATTCTAAACGGTCTGTTGTAATAGCCAGTTCAGATTTAGCATGGGTGAGACGAGCCTGATTCAAGTTGCGTTCAATGCTTAACTTGCTCCGATTGATGCTGCTCAATCTTTGACTGCGATCTTTTGGTTTTAGCGCTTCACCGCGTTGATCCATCAACCACTCTTCAAGCAGGGCTTGGCCCCATTCAGGAGCGCGAAGGCGCGCAGAGAGGACAATTTCTGAGGAGCGGTGACGGAAACGCACCCGCCCTTCGCTCGTTCGATGCGCTTGAACTGAGCCTGGGTTCCATCGGTCTTGTGGGATGTGGAGGTGCTCTTCGCACTGCAACTGATTTTCAGAATCCATGGCGAAATCTGCAATCAAAACCCCTCGGTTAAGTTTGATGAACACTTGAAGAACATCGTCATGTGCTGCCCACTCAGAAATCTCGAGCGGAACCTGCCCCCACGTCTCTTCACACCATGTTTCAAGCGCGAACTTGTGGGACACCATGCATATCGGTTGAATCGAACCATATTCAACTTTGTTCATCAACCACCAAGCGAGTTCGCTTAAGGTTGAAGGCAGAAGACATGTTGGCCAAGGCATGGATGGAGCATGGGGGTCGGTTCAAGCCGATTGGAAACTGTTGCTCCTGCTCGTGCTTTTGTGGTACATTCTTCTTCGAACATGGGAGCGGAACGGTACCTTGGACAAATGGAACGCAAGCCGAGTGTTTGGGATTGTGTTGATGGTTCGCGGCACCTACGGTTTGAAAATGCTGGAAAAAATCTCCAAACCACGGAAGTTTTGGCGAATCTATGGTGAAATCTCCCTTTGGATATGCGTTGGGTCGATGCTTTTAGTTGGCCTTCTTATGGGTCTGGCATTCATCACAGCAGTGCTCTACCCGCCGACAACAGATCCACCTTCGGCAAGCGAACTTGTTGCAATTCCAGGGTTGAACCCGATGATTCCACTTGGCTGGGGCGCAATGGCGTTCATCGTTGCCTTAGTGATTCATGAATTCGGCCACGGTTTGCTAGCAAGGGCCCACGGCATGCGCATCCGAGCCTTTGGATTGCTTCAACTCGGCCCACTTCCGCTTGGGGCGTTTGCTGAACCTCAGTATGAGGAGTTGCACCGAGCGCCTCGCCGGGAACGAATGCGTATGTTTGCTGCTGGGCCCGCAACCAATCTTTTTGCGGCGTTCGTCTGCTTGTTAATGCTCGGAGGATTGGCAGGCCAGATGGTGTCAACCACACCCCATCCGCACGTCCGCGCCCTGATTGTCGACGGTGGTGCCGAAGAAGCAGGCATGCAACCATGGGATCAAATTCTGACCATCAACGGCAGTGAAGTGGTTGGACTTGACGGCTTTAGGGACGAAATGAATGCCTTCCGAGCCAACGATACGGTGTTGATTGGAGTTCAACATGAAAATGGAGAACAAGAAACGCTGACCGTTGTTCTTGGAGACAAGTACCTCTACCACCAAAACTTAGGATGGAGCGAAGCATACTTAGAAGCATCACAGATTGAACCAGAAGATCCTTTCTTGGGCGTCAACGGACTTGCTGAAGGGACTCAAGGCATCGACCGATTGGCAGGCCCATTTTCACCACGGTTTGAAGAAAACCTCCTCGTGAAGGTTGTATATGCGCCTATTCACATCCTCACCATCATGGTCGTCCCTCTTCAATTGCAAGGGGTTTCGATGTATCCAATGGAAGAAGCAATGCTCACCGCAGCTGACGAAGGCATTGGTGGTGTGCTTGGAACGAATGGCATTTTGTTTATGGTGAACTTCTTCTTCTGGCTTATGTGGGTCAACATCCTTCTGGGCTTCACCAATCTGATTCCAATGGTACCTTTCGATGGAGGCCATCTGTTCAAAGACACGCTCCATGGCACCCTCACTGCGGTGAAGAAGGTTGGGAAAAAGACGAAACTGTGGAACATACATCCCATGTGGATCGACCACATTTCAAGCAAAGCATCGAGTCTTTCTTCTCTTGCCCTGTTGATGATGCTTGCTTTCATCATCGTCGTACCGTACTTGTAAGCCTCAGGATGAGCGTCTGCGTGCCAGCTCAGCAAGCACATTCGTTTGTGTTCTTGCTCGTAAGACCGTTGTGAGCGGCGCAGGTTGAGGCGCATCGGTGGTTGTGTCGGGCAGGCTGCTGGCGATTGGCGGGGCTGCTCGAGCGGTGAGCCCGGCGAGCGACGCTGCTTCAGAGCCTGCTTTGGAACAGAGGAGGGCAACAAATTGATTCAATGGCATACCGTCTGCCCAGTTGAGATAGTTCGAGCCGTTTCTGTTCTTGGGAAAGGCTGGGATCCACTTTTCCAACTGCCGCAATCGGCCGGTGAGGTTTGAAGTTTCGACGCGGAAAATCCTCCATGAGTCGCCTCGTACGCCCTTCAAGCGATGAGCGTACAGTGGCATCAAATGGCAGCGTTCCCCTTCATTGACCATCGCTTGATATTGATCTTTGGTTCGACCTGAGAGGTAGAGTTTGTTGGCTTTCGTGCTCTTCACTTCGATGGGGAAGCACAAATCACCACGAAGAGCAAGCAGGTCACCCGTTCCTTCCATGCCGGATCCTGCGGCCCGCACCACCAAAAAAGGCCGGTCCATAACCAGCCGCATGCGTTCTTTTTCCGGTGGTTTACACGAACGAATCACGCCCTCGACCCCGTTTGGGACACCCGCTAAAACTTGCCGCAATTCCCGTTCATACTGGCTGGACATAATCGTTCATCAATGTCAATCGTTCTTCATAACTTCGGACAAAAGCCCGCAGTTCTCCCCAAAAAGAATCGACGCAAAGAGACGCCGACGAACACAAACTTCCTTGAACCTCCTCGACCAATGCAGGTCCGTGACGAGGCTTGCGGTCCGGACCATGGACTTCCGATTGGCGTTCAGATTGATGCAATCGCTTAGGCTTCGAAACCTCAGATTTGACCTCATTGAACACGATGCACCGCTTGCCCACGCTGAAACAGTTTGGATTTCGACCGAAATCGAAATTGTTGGTCGTGAATCAGAAGGGCGACCCGTTGCCGCATCGCTTGATGACATTGACGGAGCAATACTGCGGGCGATTCAGCACCTGCGAGGCGTCCATGAAATTCATCGCCTCACTTTCGGGGTCGACCCGGGACCACGGCCCGGCATAGCGTGGCTCGCCGATGGAGTGCTCCTAGGTATGGAACAAATGGAGAACATTGAGGATGTTGTTGGGCATGTAAGGGCCATCCAAACAGCGGTCCAACACAAAACTTCACACATTCGAATTGGCGATGGAGCGCCGTTGTTGCGAGATCACATCATCAACCGGTGCATCGCGGCAGGCCTCCAGATGGAAGAAGTCAATGAAGCGAGGACGTCAAAGGGTTTGCTGCGCCACAATCACGTCGTGTCTGCAGTTCGGATTGCTTTGATTCCGGGCGAAAGGGTGTTCGAACAACGCCCAATTATTCCTACCAATGGCGAACTAAGAGAAATTCAACGTCAAAGCCGAAAGGTGAGCAATGGAAGAAAAACCATCTCGACTAAATTAGCCCTTGCTGTTGCGAGGGGTGAATTAGGAATGGACGAAGCGTTGAGCAGCTGACTACTCTTCTTCGTCCCCAGCAAGTTCCTCTTGAGCCACTTTGAGTTCTGGTGATCCTTTTATGATTCGCTCAAGAACGGGCTGCAAGGCCATAGGGGCGAGAAGCACGCCTGCCACGATGATGAATAAAGCCAGATAGGACGAATTTGGAACATAGATTGTTCCTGGTGATGTGGATTCGACGTTGAGGGCTAATTTAACGGTCCCCAACCATGGCAATTCGCCGCCTGCAACCCCGATCAACCACGAATCTCGAACTGGTCGAACAACTCCTGATTCACTGTGGACGCCAACTGAACCATTCACGGCACTGGAGCCCTGATCTACGGAGCAATGGTTGTTGTCACCAAGCGTAAGCATGCCCGCTTGGGATGGCGTCCAATTCCAGACCACCAAGTAAGGTTCGACGTTGGCGTGAGCCATGCGTTTGCAATCATAATAGCCGGCATCAACGCCGTCAAAGGCGATGGTAATGGTCGAAGCGTTCACCACAGCGGTGCCCGGTACGTTCCAAGTTAAGACGCATGTACCGAGCGCTCCGTCGATGTCAAGCAGTGCATCATCGTAACTTCCACCGTCAGGGCAGTGGGTGTTGGAGGGAGCGTCTGTGGGAGCAGTGCGGTTGGGTGTTTGAGTAAGATGAGCCACAACTTCGAGGATGGCGCGATGGATAATTGGGGTGCCTCCGTCGCCATTTTTGTCGTAAATGATGACATCGCCCGCCATGCCATGCTGTTCGTATCCATAACGAGGGTGAGCTGGATTTGACGCTTCTGCAAAGGTGGTTACGGTGTCCATTGATTGATCATGGACCAAAACCAAATCACCCGCATCTATGCTTCCAACCTCGCCATTCTCTTCATGAATCATAGAGGAAGATTCGACGACCACAAGGGGTGGCATCGAACCTGTGTGAGCGTACAATCCAAGCACCAGAATACCGATCATCCCCGCAGCCAATGCCACTTCTCGGAGCAACAGTATGAGCGGGTCTTTCCTTTCCAATGACGGTCCCCTCTGGCTTATCGTCGAAGTCCCTTGCTTTCAAGGAATGCTGTCCAAGATACATCGTGACCGGCTCCGAGTGCGTCTGCTGATTCGTCACCCTCTGCTTTTCGACGGCGTAATTCCGAAGTGGAATCGATGCTTCGTAATTCCTCAAGCAGCAAAGCGTGGCCACGCAAAGTCATAAACTCGGGCAAAATGATGAGAAGCATGATGGCTGAAAATACCCCTAAACCTATCGAAAGGCCTGTGAACTCATCGTACGGTGAGGTGCTCCCTTGAAGGAAAAGGATCTGAGCAGCACTCAACAGAAACAAGATGCCCATGGCGCCCGAAGCCGCTGCGGCATAGCCAAGTTGTCGTCCGTGTTGCCTTGCCCACCATTTTGAAATCATACCAAGCACCGTTGTCCGCCTTATCCAACGATAATCCGAACGACTCCTTGAGGCTTCCTTCTGAGGACGGCTAAGGAATGTCAAATCATTGCACCACAAACAGGATATAAGCAGGTGGAGCGGTTGAGAACAAGTCACAAACCAAGACTCACATTCTTCACTGGAACGGGAGAGGGAGAAGTTGAAATGCTTTGGCGACGGTGGGCCGAAGGCCCATTGAGGGACACTTGGTGATTTCCATGCGAAAAGCAATATTTCTGACCCTTATTTTCCTCACTTCTTTGATGGCTCCGATCGCTGCTGGAGCAACCACTGAAACGCAATTCCAAAACGGAACGACCTCGTACACCCACACATTTTCAGGCAGTGGGAACGGAAGTGCGGGCGATCTGTCAATCCCATTCGGAGCCGAAGTGACAGCCGCTGAATTCAAACTGCGGGGCGAAGCGAGTCGGACAACCTACACCAACTTCACCACCAACAGTCATTTTGGCGGAGCCGGCGATGGCGCATGGAGCGGCAGCGCCCCATCACCTTTCACTTCTGGAAGCCGTCAAAACGTCAACGTTGATACCCAAAGTTTGGAACTTCGAGGCAACCCGTCCACCGCCAACTTGGACTTTGGAAGAACTCAACAGGTGCAATCCAAAGGTTCTGCTGTACAGAACACAACAGGCCAGTTCATTGCCAACGGCGACCAGGGCTACACCGGATTAACCAAGATTTTCCCTCAATTGAGCGTTAGCACCACGGCAGGCTGGAGTTACATTGGAGTTGTTGTCCAAGTCGGTGATGAATTCCACGTCATGCGCTACACATCCTCTGGCCTTTACAGCGTCCCTGTTGTGCTCCGAATCAACGCTACTTCCGGCGCTTACCTTGGCACTGCAAGCGTTGATGTGACCACCAACGGATGCTCAGCCAGCCAATACTACCGAATGAGCGATGCAACAGTGGATGGCAACACTGTCTACACCGCCCACAGTTCCTACTATTACCTTACAAAATGGACCGTTCGAGACGTTGATACGAACAACGACGGCACCAAAGATGGAAGGCAATGGAAGTGTGAACGATCTTGGTCGTTCAGCCCAAACTACGTGACGGGCGTTGACATTGATGAATCGACTGGGAAAATGTGGGTTTCAACCTACAGCTATTCCGCACAGGCACACTACCTCAATGAAGTCAGCAAAACCACACCGACTTCGCTCAATGGAACATGGACCCTCGGCACAACTTCCACCATCCCTACACAATATGGCGCAGGACTGGTTGTGAATTACCCGACGATTATCTACAATGAATACGACACGGGCTACAAGAGCGGTGTTGGTTACAATTACGACAGTTATCACCACTTCCTGAGGTTCAACGGAAATTTCATAGAACACATGGGCGTTAAAGACGTGCAAGAAGGTGGTCATTACGGCCTCGTCGAGTCAGGCGATGGGAAACTCAGTTTCGCATGCTCTTACTACAGCACAGCGTACTGTGCAAGTTCTTCCCGTCACAAGATCTACAGTCACGGCGACGGGGCTTTGTTCGATGCAAGGACCCCAACCTCCACTTCTAATTTGATCCGAGGCGCAACCGTTTCAATCTCCAAACCGATTTCTGAATTCTTTGTATCCGGCATCATTGGTTATCTTCCAAGTGGAACAAGCATTGACGTCGATTTGTCCAACGATGGTGGCGCCACATGGCGCCACGTGAATACAGGTCAAGCGGTCACTTTCCCATCGGCGAGCACAAGCCTTGATTGGCGCGCCACCCTCAACGGAACGGCTACTGACACTCCAATATTGGATATGATTGGTGTTGAGTACACCACCTCGTATGTCACATCAGGCTATGTGTACACCAATCAATACGTCGGTAGTGGCGTGAAAACAACGGTTGCTGCGACCATCACCTGGAACGCAACAACACCATCTGGCACCTCGGTTCGAGTGAATTATGGGTACGCCTCCTCGTCGACATGTACCTCAGGAACAACGGGGGTTCAAACATGGACCACCGCTCAATCAGGTCAAACCAAAGCCCTCAGCCCGACGGGCTACTACATGTGCTTGAGGGTTGAATTGAGTTCATCCAACACCCAAAACACGCCTTCGATCTCAAACATCATCATTGCACAACACGCTGATGCCCCCGAAGAATCAGGAATTGAAATTGGGGGCCTGTTGAATCCAGCCAAACCGTTTGAATGGACAACACCAACCTGCTGGAAGATGCCATCAAGCGATGGCGCACTGATGGGCCCGATTACAGTCACCCATGTGACGGTGTCTGGAGGCGTCAACAACCTTCTCAAGTGCCTCAATGACCGAATCCCAGACACAGGTGCTGGCATTGCAAACCTCTCGATTGGGTTGGTGTCTTCATCCTCTGGTGTGCTTGTGTTGGAATCCTTTTCCATCACCTACACGGTCAACACCATCAACCTCGACATTCAAATCCCCGTTGGAGAAATCCTTCACGAGCGACTTCAACCCTACGAAGTTGTCACGCGACACATCATCGGAGAAGATGCATCGAGCATGACAGAAGCGACGTTAACGCTTCAGACAAATTCCATTGCCAAAAATCCAACCATGACCTGGCAAAATGGCGATGTGTTCCCTGATCCAAACGACCCTGAAGACTACATCGAGATGGATGCAAGTTCTTGGTCCAGTGAAAACAACGGCATACTCGAAATTCATTGGATCTTCCACGTCACCTCCGAATTCCCAGACCAAAACAGCATCCGATTCAAGACCGGATGCTTAGACAACAGCGGCTCTGCTGGGTACGCCCCCCTCGATTTACTCAGCGACGAAACAATGACTGTCAATCGGAGCTTTGGACTCGGTTGGCTCAAGGTTCGCGACAACGATGGTCGTTTGACCATGGACGATGTACCTGATAACTCATGGGTGGCAGCTGGCGAAACCCTGTACTTCCAAGGCGCTATGTGGTTCCATAACACCGAGGATGCTCCAAAAGACAGCGCCTTCGATGTTCGAATCTCACGCAATGGCTGGGTCGAAAGCACCGCTCGCGACACAACCAACAACAATGGAACATTCTTCATCGGCATTGACCTGCCAGAAATCGATATTCCAGACGGCCTTACTTACGAGGTGCAGACCTACAACGAACGCGAACCAACCCACGTCATGGCTCCGAACGGCGATTGGCAACGTACCTACAAGATCGACGCTACTGCTCCTGAGCGCATGGACTTCGCCCCAATTGATGACGGCTATGAAGCGGCAAGCACTCAGCAGGAAATCAAGGTCATGGTCAACGACGATGTCGGCCATCCAATGAACCTCGAACTGATGTATTGGGTGGAGGCGGATCACGACACCAACAGAAACGGTGAAGCTGACCCGCAGGAATACGCCTCCAAGAATGTGGAGAATACATCCGAAGCCAAAAACAAGTGGTTCATCACCACCATCGACCACTCCCGCAACCCGAACATGGGCCGTGTGTCTTACTTCTGGAAGGGCGGCGACCAAGCGGGTAACGCCCTGTATTACGCGGTTACAAATGACGATGATGAAATCTTAACCTTTGAGTCCGAATCTGGATTCGAGCATGACGATGCAACCTTCCGAACAAGAAAGGACTCCACTGCCGTTTTCACTGGTTTGGAATGGGTCGGTCACGATGACAACGCTCCAATCTTTGCGGGCATGGAACAAACCATCACGCTCGGCTTCATTGATGCAAACACAGCCATCGACTTTGAGCACATTTCGCTTGTCTTTGACTTTGAAGGACCAAATCCATTGCGAGATGCACAACGCATCTCCTACTCTGGAGTGAACGATACCTTCTGGTCTGAGAGTGATTTCATCACACTCATGTCCACAAGCGCCATGCATGAGACGACAAACGAGTCAGGATTGCCATGGATTCAATTGGCTTTCCACTTCGAAATTGGATGGGACTGGCCTGATGAAGAAATGGGCGATGTGGCTCTGATCTACAAGGAACGTGGATCTGCCTTCGAAGACCGAATATTACTCCTTGAACACACCTTCCGAGTTGAAAACGATTTGATGTTGGCACCAAGCGACTACCTCGTAGAGGACATCAGCGAGCCACGCACAGGGCAAATTGCCGACGGCAGCCGTGTGCGCAAGGATGACCGATTAGCGTTCACTGGGACCGTTGTCTATGAAGGAAGCAGCGTCCCTGCACCTCGAGACGTGGGCATCCTCGTGGAGGTCTTTGACGGCGAAAAGATGTGGAGCGATGGTTCCCTCACCGCCCAAGGCAATTACGCTGTGGAGGTACCACTTTCCTCTGCAACCACGCTTCAATCCTCACCAACTCGAACCTGTTTGATCTCAATCACCAACATCCCAGGGCGAGGAGAAGACATGACTGGTACCTTGGTTTCGACAACCCTACAGGTGATTGTTGACGATGCTGCCCCACGTGTTGTCAAGCGAACAAGTCCGCTGAATGTCATCGATATCTCAGCAAACAACGATCTTACCTTCGTGCCAGTTGAATTCCACGGTACTGAAGACGCTGACCTCACCGGATCAAGGCAGATGGTGCACTGGGTGATGCGTGATGCAACCCGCACCGTGACCATCGGTGCTGGCTCGACTCTACTTGGCATGCAACAAGAAGGCCAGAACGTGATTTGGACCGGCGCGGTTGACCTCACCGACAATGGACGCATTGCTCCAAAGGTTGGCGACTTTGTTGGGTTCTACATCAGCGGCTATGACACGGCTGGAAACCAATTCCCGGTCGTTTCGAATTCCGAAGCGAGCCCGGTTCCAGAATTGGCGGTCGATGACACAGATTTCGAACGGCAATGGATCCGTTTGGGTGCCGTTGGACCCGAACTGCGCGTCCATTCAATCGACCTATCAGACGACCACGTCGCACCCGGCTCAAACGTCGAGGTTGCCGCACATGTCATCAACACTGGCGGTGACACCAACTCTCCGTTCAAGGTTAGTTTCTATGCGGGCGATGAGGACAAACCATTCGATGAAGTTACACTTGCTGGCATTGATTCGGGAGAAATCATCGAAGTCAAGACCAATTGGAAGGCAGAAGAAGTGGACCGCATCCGTATCGTCGTTGATCGTGACAACCTCATTGTGGAAGTGAACGACGAGGACAATTCGGCTGAACACTCCGTCGAACTCGCATACCCGATGTACCTTGGGTGGTTTGATTCACCGAGAGAAAACCCACTCGCTTGGATATTCATCGTAACATCAATCATCGTGTTGATTGGTGTTGCCACAGTTGCTTCGCGGACCAGAATCGATCACAGCGAAGGGCTCTTTGACGGTGGAGAAGACTGGGAAGAAGAAGAAGAGGAAGAAGAGGATGATTACAACGAGGACTGATACGCAGTTCGTCGTTTTCCGTTATTTCTGAACCCATTGCTTGATTGCAAATCCTCAAAAGAGGTTGCCGAGAGGATTGCTCGTAGAGGGTGGGGAGACTATGTCTGGTGTGTTTTCAATCCTCGATGAACGGCTTGCGGCCTCACTCGAAGAACGAGGGTGGCAGCCCACTCCAGTTCAAACAGCATCCCTGCCAGAACTGTGTGCAGGCGAGGACAGAATCATCATCGCCCCAACAGGGTCGGGAAAAACCATGGCTGCAGTCCTTCCTGTCCTGCATCGTTGCTTGAGTGAACAATGGGACCCATTGGCTATTTTGTACATCACACCGCTTCGTGCCTTGAACAGAGATGTTGATCGAAGGCTGGAAGAAATCACCGACGCTGTTGGCCTCAAGGTGGGGTTGCGCCACGGGGACACAACACAGAGCGAGCGTGCTCGACAAACGAGAAAACCTCCGCATCTTCTTGTCACAACACCTGAAACTTTTCAACTGATGTTCACAGGAAAAAACTTGAGAAAATTACTCGGTACTGTGCGAGCAGTCATCGTCGATGAGGTGCACGATTTAGCCGCCAGTGAACGAGGGTGGCAGTTGTCCTTAGGGATCGCACGATTGGAAGCCTTATCCGGGCGAAAGGTTCAGAAAATTGGTCTTTCAGCCACCGTCGGAAATCCAGATGATGTTGCAAAGTGGCTCTCACCCGAACGCGGTAAAGCCATCCTTGCTATGGGCGAGAGAAGCACCGAGTTGACGGTTGAATGCGCTGAACCGCTGGCAGAAGACGAGGTTGGTGGCATCGAATTGGGCGTGACACCTCGGGTTCACGCGAGCTTTAGGCGGCTGATTGAGGTGTTGAGAACCGAACCTCCATGCTTGGTGTTCGTCAACAGCAGAAACGACGCTGAAACAATTGCTAATCGACTGCAAACGATGGCGCCTGATGTCCAAATTGGTGTGCATCACGGTTCGTTAGCAGCCGATACCCGTCAAGACATGGAAGATCGACTGAGAGCAGGAGACCTTGCTGGCCTGGTGTGCACTTCCAGCCTTGAACTCGGCATCGACGTTGGAAAAATCCAGCGCATCATCCAAGTCAAAAGCCCTCGTTCTGTTGACCGAATGCTGCAGCGTGTCGGCCGGGCCGACCACCGACTTGGTGGCGTGGGTCGCGGTCACTTGCTCGCTTGGGATGCGGACGAAATTGCCGAAGGGGCTGTTGTGGCACGGCGCGCTATGTTTGGCGAAATTGAACCGGTAAAATGGCGCGACCGACCCAAAGCAGTGGTGGCCAACCAGTTGGTCTTGATGGCGCATTCACATAACGCAGTCCCTATTGACACGGCTACAGAAATCATCGGCAATGCCAGCCAATTCCAGGGATGGAACCGCCAAGATACCGAAGCAATCCTCAAGGTGCTTGCTGACAGTTGGATCATTCGACATACGCCAGATCCAAAGGAAATCCCTTGGTACCGCTGGCCAGCAAAGGTGTATGCATTAGCCCAAGCCGAAGCAGCAGTGAAGAAATTAGAACTGCCGGAGGAACGACCAAAATACAACGTTCCAGATGAAGAGATTTCAGCCGCCATCAAGGAACTTGAAGTTCCAGTTCCAGAATTGTTTGCCAAAGGATGGTTCTCGACCGCAGGACGCACGCGCCAATGGGTGAGCAATCACCTATCGATGATTCCAGATAAGCAATCCTATCGCGTTCGAGATGCTGTAACTCGTCGAAGCCTCGGGAACGTCGATGAGGCGTTCGTTTTATCGCTCAATGACAGCGGAGAAGACGACGATGGCCATCGCCGACAATTCGTCATGGCTGGACGGACATGGATGATTATTGATGCCGACCCTGAACAATCAGAGTTGCTCGTCACTCCCGTTTCAGATCAAGCGAACGCTCCACAGTGGGTGGGAGAATTGCCTCCGGTACCCAAAGCCATAGCGCGTGACATAGGGCGCTTGCGGCACTTGGTCGCAGAAGACATTGGTGCCTACGAAGCACCCCCTTCGCCTCCAAGCGATGCGCTGGATGTCAACGCCATTTTCGCAGACCGTCATTCAACCTTGAAAGAGCATCCAATCGACGAAGAAGCGCTTGGCCTTTTGGCAGAAACGATCACCAATCATTTGGAAGCCACCGGTGTGCTTGCAACAGACCGGAAAATCACCATTGAGGAACGAGAAGATGCTATTGTCATCAATTCCTGCCATGGTTCGAGAATCAATGAGGCGCTTGGGCACTTTCTGATGGCCATGGCCTCGACCAAGACTGGAAAATGGGGCCGTTTGGTCAATGAACCAACGAGAATGAGCCTTCAAACTGGAGACATCCACGCTCAGCATATTGTTGGATGGCTTACTGAGACGCCCCCTGACGCAATCCAAGGTTTGTTGAGCGTCACGCTTCCGAACTCAAGGCAGGTGCGCTGGCGGTTTGCTCAAGTGGCCAAAACTTTTGGAATTTTGAGGCACGGTGTGGACCCTCGAAAGATCAACCTACAAGCACTGTTGCGCAAATACCGAGGCACTGTAGTGATGGAAGAGGTGCTCGAGAAGCTCTTCCATGAGCGCATGGATGTTCTCGGCGCCCGGGACGTATTGCATGCCATCCAAACTGGTTTGATTGAACTTGAAGTCTCTGCCACTGGACCAATGGGCGTATCGAACCGCTCAAGCCGGGATTTGTTGTTGCCGAATTGGGACAACGCTGCGGTCAGAGAAAAACTCCGGACGAGGTTGGTCAATGAGCGAGCCGTGTTGTGCTGTCTAAAATGCAAGAACGTGCGACGGTTTCGGGTCGAACGGTTCAATGAAATCAAGGACATCAACCGGTGCACTAAGTGTTCTGGAACGATGCTTGCCTGCGCCCGCGAAGGCATGCAGGCCATGCTTGAAGGATGGGTCGCTTCCGAGGATGAGAAGGATCAGGGCCGGATGGTAAAGAACGCGGATTTAGTTCAAAGCCGAGGCTATGAAGCCGTGTTGTGCTTGATGGGCAGGGGTGTAGGTGAAGCAACTGCACAACGCTTGCTTCGTCGAACGCAACGCAACAACATGGAAGGACTGCTTGAAGCCATCCACAACGCAGAAATTGATTACGCTCGAACGCGAAGGTTTTGGGCTTAAATCGGTGCTTCTAACTCATTGATAGCAAGGGCTGCAGCCACTACATCGCCGTCTTCCCACCAGTCAACAGCGATGAATGTCGGCCGTTTGCCATGCTGAATCCAGCACTCAGTGGCTCGCTCAACCAAGAAGTCAACGTTGTTTGCTTCATCGCCCCGGGACGGGTCTGAAAGACCAAGTGGGCCACGGAGCCAGTTGTTCATGTGGAACACAGCCTGTTCAGGATCGCCTCGCAAGGGGTCGCAATTCATGTCCTCAGTGTTCTCTTCAGCAAAATTGGTCGTCCAACTGTGAGTAAGGAAATCATGAATCCAGGGGTGGCTAAGGTCTTCACCTTGTTCCCAGAAGACCACCAAGGGCGTTTCTTGGGCGATGAGTTCCCCCAATGTGGGCCATTCTGTGTTCATTGAATGAACAAAAATCCGGTCGTACATGCCCGTATTTTCAAACACTGCTTGCAGATGATCTGGTTGGACATAATTCTCAACCAATAGGGTGACAACATCCCTTGGTGAACTTTCCATCAAGGACATCAATTGGGACAACCATGCCTCTGCATTGACGGTCCCATACGTGCAAGGGCTGAACCCTCGATCATCGTCGCCGTGGCACAAACGGACTGTTTCCACGCGCTCATCGCCAAGGGTTTCGTAATGCGTATCGATCATGAAGGCCCGCATTCCAGCGTTCCATTGAGCAACCAAGCCAGTTTGATGGTTTGCCGCAGGGTAGTAGATTCCATCTTCGTACGTTGAGAAAGCGTTGTGGGTTTCAGGGAACGTGACATCGGCATAACTCCGATCGCACAAAACAATCAATCCGTTGCAGGCACCTTCTTCGACAGGGGCAATCGGTTCTTCTTGTTCGTTGATGGGGACGGTCGGGGTGACGCAACCGGCCATCAAGAGCAGCCCGATGAAGCAGGCAACTCCTCTGTAGCCCCGCATGGCTGACGCACCGTGTGTTGGTGCATCAATCGTTCGGTTCGCAATGATTAGGGGGTCGAATCAACAGTCCGAACAAGGACACCTGCTTCTTGGAGCATCCCGTTGGATATTTCGAAATCTTCCATCCATCGCTCGGGGATGTCTTCAGGGGTCGGGTACACCACTTCTTGGATGCCAGCTTGAATCAAAGAACGTGCGCAGCGGGAACATGGGGGCCATGTGACAAAGGCGGTGTTGCCTTTCAGTGAGACACCAATACGGGCAGCGTGCATGATTGCGTTTTCTTCTGCATGGCAAATAAGAGGGTACTTTTTGGCGCGGTCGGTCAGGCGGTCATTGTCATCGCTGATGCCTCGTGGAAAGCCGTTGAATCCTGTAGAGCGGATTTCACGGTCTTCACCAACAACCACACAACCTACCTTCGTGGAAGGGTCTTTGCTCCATCCGGAAATGTGGAATGCAAGGTCGAGAAATCGTTGATCCCACTTATCGCTCATTGGCCCACCAAACCGCACACAGCCGTGCGTGCTATGAGTGCTTCGACAGCAAGGACAGGTCCTCATCGCTGGACAAATCGAGCGCTTCAAGGATGTTGCCTTGCAAGTAAAGTGACCCGAGGCTGATCACTAAACCGACCTCTGATGGTGCCATGCTCGAGAGGTGTTTCAAGGCTTTTTGAGGTAAAGGTTCGAGGTGTGTAGCCGCAAAAGGCCATGCTAAATCCGCTAGCGTTTGACAGGCTACGCCTGAATACCTGCCACCTTGCGGCTCTGTGAATACAATCTGATGCGGTGGATAACGGGTGGCCAATGCGATAAGCGGTTTGCAAAATGACGCTAGGTTTTTTTGCGGCGAAGTGCCAAAGACAAGCGTCCAACCCTTACCAGCCTCTACGGCCTGGCGAACATGCTGTTCCAATTCAGGCAATACTCGTTGCAAACCTGAAGGGTTGTGGGCTGCATCCAAGAGGAACGGATGGCCGTTGCTGGAATGTTCGGCCACGTGCTGGAGCCTTGCGGGCCAATGCACCCGTTCAAACGCAGCCGCGAGGTGCTCTGAAGGCAGGCCCACTTCATTGAACAAAGCAGTTGCTAAAATCAGCGCTTCAGTTCGAACTGAAGTGCCGTTTGGAATGTTCACGATGTGCGGCGCTGCGGGCGCTTGAGGCTCACCCAGTTCCGATTGACCCGCCATCTGGGCTTCTTCGAGCATGGCTTGTTCGACGGTTTTCTCTTCGGGGTTTCGCATCAGGATGGGGCACCCCGGGCGTGCTATTGCCGCTTTTTCTCGAGCGATGAGAGCAATTGATTCGCCGAGTATATCCTGATGTTCTGCGCTAATTGCTGTGACAAGGGATGCTGTGGCGGGGCCTGAACGGGTGGCGTCCAATCGACCACCAAGTCCGGTTTCCAAGATGACAACTTCCACACCCGCATCGTTCGCCACCCACATCGCTGCAAGGTATGTGGCTTCAAAAAAAGTCAACGGTACAAAGGGTGGTGTTTCACAGGCGCTACGAACAGCGTTCATTGCCTCGTCGAAGCGGTGGGCTGAGACGGGTTTACCATCCACTCGGATGCGTTCCTCCACTCGGATCAGATGAGGTGATGAAAAGAACACATTTGAACGACGTGCGAGGGTAAGGCCACAGGCCATTAACGCACAAACGGTTCCTTTGCCGTTGCTGCCAGCAACGTGCAAGATGTGTTTTGGATTGTGCGAAAGGTTGAGTCGCTCAAGCACCTGCTTTGTGTGCTTTAATCCGAGGCTCATGCCGCCGGTTTTGGTCCCTTCAAGCCACGTTCTGATGCTCGCCATTGGTTCCCCCTCTGGTCCAAGCACCACCCCTCCGGTGAAAGCCTCTTTCCTTCGGTATGAACGGAGGTTCATTCGCCCCCGTAGGGGGCGTGTAGAGACACCATGCTGATATGGGAACGCAGCCTCCGATGAACCATGAGCAACGAGCAGACCACCTCGGTTTCTGGAAAAAAGATGGGGAAAACCCCATCCAAGGAATTCGAGGCTGTTCAGGCAGAACTTCGTGCTGAAGACAGCCTGCTCACGATGATGAAAGAGCAAATGACTTCGATGTTGGGTATGATGGGGATGTTCATCCTCACCATCGCCATTGGCCTGTTTATCCGGCCTTGGTACGATGTCGCAGGTTTGCATGCTTTTGGTGAATCCGGAGCCACTCAGGTGCGGTACATCGCTCTGGAACTGGTGATGATTTTTATCTTCACAGCCTGCATTTTAGCCCTTGCCAAATACAAGAAAGAATGGATCATCAAGTACGGAATCATGGGGGTTCTAGCCCTCGCATTGATGTACTCAACCGTGCCTTTAGCCCACATGGTGATGATTGATTTGGAAGCCGAGCCATACGCCGTTGAAGGCACCCAAGAGTTCGAAGCAACGTACCTTAGCCATGCCGGCCTCGATGGTCATTTGATGAGCGAAGTCACCGGTGGGGAAGGGACATGGGGCGATAACATTAGTTTCTACCAAAACCACAACATGTCCACTGGTGAACCTCTGTGGACCAGCAGCCACGAGCGATTCCCATCCGGGCAAGCAGATGGCATCCAAGCGACAGTTGGCCAAGGTGTGTTCACCTTCACAAACGGGGCGTGGGTGTGGTATGTTGATGCAGCAACCGGAGAAACCGTTGATTCATTCACTTGCCATCAGGTTTCAGTGAACGACAACAATGAAACCTACACAGAATTCATGCCAAGCATCGGTACGGCCTGTAGCCTTGCTTTCCACACCAATGAGGCCATGTACATCGTTGACCAAGGGAATTTCCTTCACCGTTTCAATACCTTTGACGACAGCCCCGGCCAAATGGTGAAGCAAGCCACTTGGCGACTCCCAGTTGGTTTGGACGCTCATTTGGGCACGCTTCATGCTGAAGTGATCGCCGAGGATAAGGTCTTGATTGCCACCCCGAACATGGCGGCTGTAATCTTGCTCGAAAAAACCGCACCAGCATTTAATCCAGCACTTCCTGAAGTCGATAACTTTGCCACCGTGCTCTTCCAGCATGATGCTGTGAGTGCGTTAACTTCTGCTGATTTCGGCCCTTCGCCTTGGTCGACCACAGCGATGGACAAAGCCTCCTCAGCGGAAGGTTTGATCTTGCTCGGCGAAGAGAACGGCGACGTACGAGGCTATGAGTGGAACGCCACATTGGAGGAGGAATTCAGTGAACAAGAGGCAATGAAACTCACTGGATTTGGAGAAACCATCCAATCTGTCCGACTTTCTGACCGAGATGCTTCGGGTTACAGCGACATGCTGCTGACAACCGAAAGCAGCACTCACTGGTTGTGGACAACATCATTGTTGGACAAAATCAGCCTGGATGCAAACCAAGACTTCCAAACTGGATGGTTCTCGATCGATGAAGACGGTGCAACGCACTATAACGCACTCTATCACAACGAAACAACAACCGTTGAGACTGGCGTCATCACTTCGGATATGGACGTAGTAAGCGGTCTCCAGTTGTATGATGTCCCGCTGATCCTCGGCGTGCTCGTCGCTCTGGCGTTGATGATTTTGCTCTATGTCCACAGTGAGTGGTATGTCGTCAACACCGTTGGTGTTCTTGTCGGATCTGGTGTCGTGGTGATGCTCGGTGTCGCCTTCGTTCCAACCCTCATCATCGTGTTCATGATTGCAGCCGCAATCTACGACGCATGGGCTGTTTACAAATCGAAGCACATGCTTGACTTGGCTGATACAATGATTGGGCTGCGCCTTCCAATCCTGCTTGTTGCACCACAAGAAAAAGGATATTCCTTTGTTGACGAAACGAGTTCAATGAAGCAGGGCAGCGCACCTCAGCCTCGAGCAAAATCCGATGGAATCCCAAAGAAAAAATCCAAAGATGCAATGTTCATGGGTCTTGGTGATGTGATTTTCCCCGGCATGCTTGTGCTTTCAGCCGCCCAGTGGTTGGACCACAGCGGCGCTTTTGCGGTGGCCATGTCAACCCTCGTGGGCGGTTTAGTGGGCTACTTTGCATTGATGACTTACGTAGCGCGTGGCCGTGCCCAAGCTGGCCTTCCGCTTCTCAACGGGGGCTCAATCCTCGGGTACATCATCGGTGGCTACATCTTCGTTGGTTCCGCTATCTTTGACTTTGGAATATCGTTTTGAGGTGATTCTTATGCTTGATATCAACATGTTTAGAACAACTCCAGAAATCATCCGAAAGGATCACGACAAGCGTGGAATTCCGCATGACAACATTGACAGGGTCATTGAATTGGACCAATCATGGATCAACCTCCAACACGAAACCAATCAACTGCGCGCTACAAAGAACGCTGCCGCACGCGGCATAGGCGCCGCTAAGAAGTCAGGAGATGAAGACGCTGCTCAACGTATTTTGGCTGAAGTTGCTGACCTCGGTGCCCAAATTGCAGTGCTCGAAGAAAAAACGGAGCAAGCGGTTGCAGAGCGGGATACCCTTCGCATGCGCATCCCAAATATCCTGCATGAAACGGTCCCTGAAGGTGCTGATGAGTCAGGAAACACGGTTCACAGCGTGCATGGCATCAAACCAGAATTCTCGTTTGAACCTAAGACTCACAACGAACTGATTGAGGCGAATAAGTGGGTTGACCTCAAACGAGCAGCCAAAATTGCGGGCAGTCGTTTCTTTTTCCTGAAAGGCGATTTAGCTCGCTTGGAATTCGCACTCCAGCAGTACGCTGTTGATTTCATTCGCCAGCGCGGGTACACCTTCGTCCAACCGCCCGTCATGATGAACAGAGAGGCGTACGAAGGCGTGACTGATCTTTCTGATTTTGAAACGGTGATGTACGGGGTTGAACCTGATAATTACTACATGATTGCGACCGCAGAACACCCCCTTACGGCAATGTTCATGGGAGAAACAATCCCTGAATCAGACCTTCCATTGAGGATTGTTGGTGCCTCTCCATGCTTCCGAAGAGAAGTTGGTTCACACGGCCAATCCGACCTTGGGATTTGGCGGGTTCATCAATTTACCAAGATCGAGCAAATCATCATTGCCACCCCTGAACAGTCGTGGGAACTTCAAGAAGAATTGCTCCAAAACTGCATCGATCTGTGGGATGCATTGGGCATGCACTACGAAGTGGTCAACATTTGCACAGGGGACATGGGAACCGTTGCTGCACGAAAGTACGACCTCGAGGCTTGGATACCAGGGGCGAACCAATACAAGGAAATCGTGTCGTGTTCAAATTGCACCGACTATCAAGCCAACCGATTGCAAATCCGATACGGTCAACCAGGTCACGCTGGTCAACCAATTGCCCACACCCTCAATTCAACCGCAGTCGCAACCTCACGTGCGCTGGTGGCGATCATGGAACAGAATCAATTGGAAGACGGGCGAGTTCGTATTCCAGAAGTCTTGCAACCACATATGGGCGGCCAAACCGTCCTCGAGCCTTGCCCTTGGGGCTAAATGAGCGGTTTGATATAGGGTGGAAGCGTTGTTCACTACATGACACAAGATGCTACAACCCTCTACTTTGGATACGGTTCGAACCTCGATGCTGACGATTGGAACATTTGGTGTGAAGAAAAGAAGATCGATCCAACCGGCGTTGAAGAGATAGGCCCGTGTTGGTTGCCCGACCACCGACTAAAATTCCACTACCGATCATTCCGCAGGGAAGGTGGTGCTGCAGACGTAGTGCCTGCAGGATGCGGCCATGCCGTTCCGGGTGTTCTCTACAAATTGAACGAGCAAGCGTGGGCCAACATGGACCGAAAAGAAGGCCATCCGAACACCTACAAGCGGACTGAAGTGGAAGTTCTGATGC
>DUKM01000116.1:27802-30906 GCA_013329255.1 Candidatus Poseidoniaceae archaeon
AATCTTCCAATTGGAGATTTAAAAAGAGCAATTGAAGATTCTGACTTTTCTTATCCCGTGAATCACCTGTTTGTCTACGGCACGCTGATGCAAGGAGAAGTGCGACATCCAACACTTGCCCAACACTCCGATGGCGAAGCTCGCGCTGCAACCGCTCAAGGAGAGATCTATGTCTTGGGCGACTACCCAGGGATGTTACCAAGTTCCAACGGGCGAGTGAGTGGGGAATTGCATCGTTTGAGCGATGTCTTCCTTAGCCTACAATCGCTCGACAGGGTGGAAGGTTTCTACGGATTCAATGCCAAGAACTCATTGTTTAAGCGCACCTTGATTGAAGTTCAAGTTGGGTCGAAAACTGAATGGGCATGGACGTACATGTACGGATCTGAGATTGAAAAAAGCCGACGGATTGATTCTGGCGATTGGCGCCAGGTCCCTTCATGATTCATCGAGGGCGAGCAAGGCAACGCCCTGTTCCACTTGATCCCCAGCGGTGAAGTTCACAGCGCGCACAAGACCGTCGGTTGCAGCAACGATACGGTGTTCCATTTTCATTGCTTCAAGAATCATGAGCGTTGTACCTGCCGTCACGTTCTGGCCAACACTGACCAGCACTTCGAGTACTTTCCCAGGCATTGGAGCGGTCAGCCCACCGCCGTCATCGGAATCCGTAGCCCCAGCCTCAATTCGCTCCAGATTGAAGGTGTGACCTTGACAGTGAACCCACCATACATCGCCTACTTTTGCGGCGTGAGCAAACATCACCTGGCCGTTGGTGTTGACGAGTCGCAAGCGCCCGTCAAGCATGAGCGTGGCCTCAAGATCACCGAGGTACCAAACTTGGCCTTGTTTTGCCACCGTCACCTCGATTGGGCCTTCTGGACTCTTGAATTGATGATGCATCAAGGGAACCTCCGATTGAGGGTTGCAAAGGGACTGATTGGCCCTTCTTCGCTTGAAGTTGAGAATGCTTGACGGTGAAGGCCAGCGCTTTCACTCACTGCAGCCACCATCAGAGCAGCGTCTTCAATTCCACGTGGAACGCTTGGTTGCCAACCGTTTGGCCACAGACGATCGATGGTCGTGGTGTCGGTGTTGCCCGAAGTCACTTCCTCTTCATCGCATAGTTCTCGCAAAAAGCGTAAGTTCGTTGTTGTACCAAGCACGACAAATTCATCCAATGCCCTGCGCATTCGTTCAAGCGCTTCAGAACGCGAAGGTGCCCAGACGATCAGTTTTGCTAGCATAGGATCGTAATTTGGCGTGACGTCATCGCCTTCTCGCACGCCGGTATCGAGGCGGACTCCAGGTCCTTCGGGCGGGCGGAAAACAGCCAAAGGGCCGATGGCGGGTAGGAAATTATTGCTGGCGTCTTCAGCGTACAAGCGAACTTCAATGGCATGGCCACGGATCATCAAAGGCCCACAGGACATCGGTTCACCCGCTGCAATTCGCAGTTGTTCGCGCACTAAATCGACGCCAGTGATGAGTTCTGTAACAGGGTGTTCGACTTGAATGCGGGTGTTCATTTCGAGGAAGAAGAATTCACCTGTAGGCGCCAGTAAAAATTCCACGGTACCTGCTCCTTCGTAATCAACTGCTTCTGCTGCTGAAACCGCTGCTTGACCCATCGCTTCTCGAAGTTCGGGTGTCATTGTAGCGCAAGGGGCTTCTTCAAACACCTTCTGATGGCGGCGCTGGACGCTGCATTCACGTTCTCCAAGGTGAATTGTACGACCGTGACGGTCCGCGAGAACTTGAATTTCAACATGCTTCGACCCGGTCAACAGCCGCTCGACGTAGACCCGTCCGTCACCGAAAGCCGCAATGGCCTCCCGCCGAGCACCCTTGGCCGCTTCGATGAGTTCACTGGGTGAGTGAACGGCTCGCATGCCTTTACCACCACCACCGGAGGATGCCTTCAGTAGCATTGGATAACCGACGCGATGGGAGGCGGATTCGATGGCTGCAAGGGCATCTGCTTCGTCTTCATGTTCAATCTCTTCACCAGGGATGACAGGAACGCCTGCCGCCCTCATTGTAATTCGAGCCGTCATTTTATCGCCCATCTGTTCAATGGCTTCTGGGCTTGGACCGATCCATTGCAAGCCTGCTTGACCCACAGCTCTGGCGAAGTCAGCCCGCTCGGAGAGGAATCCAAAGCCAGGATGGATAGCATCGGCTCCCGTTGAGGCGGCGATCGAGAGAATCTGTTGCTGGTCGAGGTAGGTTGAAGCGATGGTGTCGCCGTTGAGTTGGACCGCTTCAGTTGCCAGTTCAATGAACATGGAAGACGCATCGTTCTCAGCGTAAATGGCGACGCTTGCTAGACCGGCTTCGTTGCACGCCCTGAGAATTCGACATGCGATTTCCCCTCGGTTTGCAACCAAAACCTTGCTGACCATTGAGACCTCTCCTTCACTCTGGTTTCCAGTTTGCTGAGCGCTTCTCAAGGAACGAAGAAAGGCCTTCTTGCCCTTCGTTGGAGCCTCTCATCTTGCTGGTAAAGTCCAATGTCCAATCGCGCAAATCGGCGTCCGAATCGGTCCAACGGTCGAAATTCAAAGTGAGTTCCTTGGCCAAGGTAACGGCGCATGGTCCCGTGGTGAGCACCTCGTCCAACAAGGATTGGACAGCGCCTTCCAGCGCTTCCGTATGTTCGACAACCTGTTCGATAAAGCCGGTACGAAGTGCTTCTTCTGCACCCACACGGCTGGCTTGCATGGCAAGTCGCCGGAAGCAGGCTGAACCCAATCGACGGTACACATAAGGCCCAATCACGGCGGGCAGAATCCCAAGTTTCCCTTCCGAAAGAGCGAGTTTGATGTTGGCTGTTGCGACAACGTGATCGAGGCAAGCCACCAAGCCAGCGCCACCACCAAGAGCAACGCCCTGGATAGCGCCCACGGTGAAGCAGGGGTGTGCCCATAGGCTGTTGAAAAGGCGGTCAAGGCGTTTGGAGTCGGCTCGGTTCTCTTCTGGCGTGTTCGCACCAGCGTCGCGCATCATGTTGATGTCAGCGCCCGCACAAAAGTGGCGTCCTGCGCCTGAAAGAACGATGCTGCGAAGGTAAGGGGCGCCGTTTTCATCCACTAAGGATTCCA
>DUKM01000116.1:31288-36656 GCA_013329255.1 Candidatus Poseidoniaceae archaeon
AGCGCGTTGAACTTGTCCTCGCGGTTGAGCCGCAAGTTTGCTCGTGAGCCATCAATGGTCATCGTAACCAGCGTGGTGAGCGGGGGGTTATCCATGGTTTTCATCGTAAAATCTCCAATTGCATTTTTTATTTTCCAATTGGACTTCATCACATTCGGAAAACACCGAATCGGTCGTTTGGAAGGGGCGCATTCCTGGCGGTTGCAATGCACAAGCCAAGGACATCCCTTGTGTCTCTAGGGTCGATGATGCCATCGTCCCAAAGTCGAGCGGTCGAATAATATGGGCTGCCTTCAGTTTCATATTGTTCAAGAATTGGTGCACGGAAAGCATGGAGTTCTTCACCTTCCATGGGCTCCAGTCCTTCACGAGCGCGTTGATCTTGCTTCACCGTAGTGAGAACATCTGCTGCTTGTGGGCCACCCATCACCGAAATACGGCTGTTGGGCCACATGAAGAGGAATCGAGGGTCGTAAGCCCTGCCGCACATTCCGTAATTTCCAGCGCCGTGAGAGCCACCGATGATCACGGTGAACTTAGGGACGTTCACGCAGGAAACCGCGGTGACAAGTTTTGCACCATCCTTGGCGATGCCACCCGCTTCGTAGGCCTTGCCGACCATAAAACCGGTGATGTTCTGGAGGAAGACAAGTGGGATGCCACGCTGACCACACAATTCTACAAAGTGCGCCCCTTTGAGAGAGGATTCTGAAAACAAAATTCCGTTGTTGGCAACAATCCCCACCTTATGCCCGTGGATGTGTGCAAAGCCACACACCAAGGTGGTGCCATAGCGAGCCTTGAATTCGTGGAAACGGGAGCCATCAACAATTCGAGCGATGATTTCCTTAATGTCCACAGGCGTACGGTTGTCGCTCGGAATGAGGCCAAGAAGGTCTTCGATGTCGTGAGCAGGCGCTTCCAAAGGAGCGCTTGCAGCGGGTGCAAGTGTGCGAGGCCCGATGTTTTCAACGACATTACGGACCATCCGAAGCGCCTCCGGTTCATCTTCTGCAAAGTGGTCGGCAACGCCGGATTGAACGGTGTGAACTTCAGCACCGCCGAGTTCCTCCGCCGTGACTTCTTCACCGGTGGCGGCCTTGACCAAGGGTGGGCCAGCCAAGAAAATGGTGCCGTTGCCTTTGACGATGATCGATTCATCAGACATGGCTGGGACATACGCCCCTCCGGCGGTGCAGGAGCCAAGCACGGCTGCGATTTGAGGGATTTTATCGCCCGACATTCGAGCTTGGTTTCTAAAAATGCGACCAAAATGACCGATGTCAGGGAACACTTCGTCTTGCATGGGCAGGAATGCCCCTCCCGAATCAACGAGGTAAATGCAGGGAAGATTATTTTCGTGAGCAATTGTTTGAGCTCGGATGTGCTTTTTCACCGTCATTGGATAATATGAGCCACCTTTCACCGTTGCATCATTGGCTACAAACAAGCATTCTCTGCCGTGGACCATTCCGACTCCTGTTACAATGCCAGCAGAGTGCGCTCGGCCGTCGTACAACTCGTAAGCAGCGAGCGGTGATAGTTCCAGAAACGCCGTCCCTGGATCGATGATCTGTTCGATGCGTTCTCGGGCCAGAAGTTTACCACGGCTGCGATGGCGTTCGACGTATTTGCCTCCACCACCCATGGATGCGACTTCAAGTCGTTCTTTGAGCGTCTCAATCAAATGAGCATTGAAGGTCTTGCGCTCCGAGAAGTCTGGGTCGGCTCGATTCACTCGTGTTGGCAATCGGTCCATTTCCACCCCTCCTTTGAAGGCAGGTGGGGGCGACATTTAACCCTATTACAATTCATTCATCGTGCGAATCAAACACCAAGGGTCAATCGTCCGATGTCTCGCAAGCCCGGTGCGAGTCCAACAATCAACACTGCCAGAACAATCAGAAGGCGCAGGTGACGTTGACGTTGTTCAACCCTCATCTCAGCAAAAAGCCAGACAATGGCACCGATCAGCACCGCTTTGACGAGCGTAAAGAGCCAAGCGCCCTCACCGTATTCGATGCCAATTGAATCGTTAAGCCGACCGCCGAGTTGAATCACTTCGTTGCTCACAGGGTGCTTTTCACCATAGCCAAACGAATCAATACCAACCATGGTTGCGAAACCGTCGCATAATTGACCGTACACCATAGCGAGGACCATTGGGGTCGCGAGTAAACCTCGCTTCGACAAAAGGGAGATGGGATGGGAATCAACAAGTTCTCCGGCATTATCCCAAGTGTCCAATCGGACGCCTTCAGGGAGCACACCCGCTTCAAATCCACACAATCGAAGCTGACGTAAGTCTTCGATGCCTGCTCTGTAGAGAACAACGCAAACAACTGCGGGAATTCCTAATACGACGAACAAAGGCCAAATGGGTGCCTCTTCCAGCACGCGAGAACTCTCTTGAGCCCAAGGTGTGGAAAGGAACTGAGCCCAATGGCCCAATCCCAACACGACAGCTGCTAAACCAAACGAGAGCATGCTGCGGGTCATTGCAGGCCAATGACGAGTTTTCAACATGGTACCAATGAGCACTGCAAAAGAAGCGATGGTGCCGATTGTTAACCAAGTCCGACCCATGTTTTCATGATCCAGATAGGCGGGCTGATACAACATGCCCCAATGGAACAGCAGCGCAATTAACAGAATTGGAAGAAGGGCCTTGACCACCTTCGTTTCTTCCTGATCGGTTGTGGCACCGTCCCATTTCCCAGCGAGCCACTGGGAGAGACCGGCGATAAAAATCAACCATGCAGCGAGGTGCAGATGAATCAACGGTGAAATAAACAATACATCCATGTCTTGAGAGAAAAAGTCAGCGTCTTCCAACACCCGCAACACCGGTGCTAAACACACCCATGCTACGAGGGCAACCGTCATGCGATCGTCGCATGGGAGGTCCGCTTTGCGAAACAGCGCTTGTAGAGTCACGACGCAGACGAGCATTGTCCCGGTGTAGATTGCGGTGTTCTGGGGGGTGTAGCCAGCATCTCCAGCCACACCTGCGTCCTTCATTACCGGATCCCAAACAATTGGTTTGAGTCCATTCTCCCAAACCGCTTCGTTGGCCAAGACAAGACCGCAGACAATGAGGGCGATGAACGCCAGGCACAGCCAAATCGCTGCTTTTTCGGCCTTCGAGTATACATCGTTTGGCAAAACCGGCTCGGCTTCGCTTAGGTGTTCATCGAGCGGTGTGCTTGACATGATGCTACCTCAGTGTTGGTTTAGCCACACGCTCGATGTCCTTTGGACGTTGTGCTCAAACGCACCGTTGTGACTCTGATTTCACTCTTCTTCGTCTTGGGAGAGACGAGCGACAAGGTCTGCTTTCTTTCCACCGACTGGTAAGCCAGCGGCCTTGAGGCGATCTTTGAGTTCAGCAACGGAGAGCGAAGAAAGGTCTTCACTTTCGGAGGCATCATCTTCATCTTCAACGCCGAATCCACGTGGTTCGTGAACTTCAATGAATGAAACTTTACCGCATTCGACTGCGTCACGAATGGTGGTAACCAAACGGAACTTGAGCATGGCTGCGTTGGTGTCAAACAACATAGTTTGTGGCAAAATGATGTTCAAGTCGTCGCCAGAGAAACTGACTTCAAAGCCACTGTGTCCAGTGTTTGCTTGCAAAAGAGCAACAACTTGGTCTTCCTTGCCTTCGACAACGTCAACGATGTTGAAGGAATACTTGAGCGATTTACCAGCCATTGGATGGTTGTAGTCAATTCGAGCACGGCCAGCAGCAAGGTACGAAAGGTAGCCTTGACGGTTTCCAATGGTCACCGGTGCGCCGATGTAAAGGGAATTAGGATCTTGGACAGCACGGATTAATTTGTCAATGCTGATGGTTTCGATTTGGGAAGCGTCTTTTTCGCCGTATGCATCGATTGGTGCGATGACGACTTCGGTTTCCTTGCCTTTCTTTGCTTCACCGAGCGCTGCTTCAAACCCTGCAATGAGTTGCCCGCCACCGACGACACAGACCATTGGTTCGTAGGTACGGCTCTCTTGATGAGAATCATGCTCTTTTGCGACGGCTTCACGGGTGGTCTCGATGAGGTCACCTGTTTCATTGTTGTAAAGTTCGTAATCGACGTGTACAATTGTTCCATCTTCCATGGTAATACCTCCCTTTCGGGTAGTCCGGCGACCGTCGCCCCCTTCATAATTCCATTGGCGAAGCCTTGGTTCACTCTTCAGCATCGGATTCCTTAGAATCAAGCCGCAGGCCCTTGTTTTTCTCAACATCACCTGCAACAACAATCGCCATTCCTATGAGCATCGTTGCCCAGCCGAGCCACACAGAATGAGAGGCTGGTAAATCATACACAGTCACTCGCACGGTTTGAACCGATGATTCGCCCCCTTCAACAGATTGACTCATCAGACCTGCAGCTTGACTACCATCGAAGATGAACACGATATCGCCGCTCCACCTTGTCAACGTGTCAACTTCCGACCGAGCGGTTGCGGTTGAATCAAATCGGATCATGCCTGGTTCAACCGTGCCGATGGCTTCGCCCACTGCACCGTTGTCGAGTTCATACACCGTAATCTCAACACCAACATACCCGTCACCGACCTCTAAATCCTCGGATTGAAACACAAGGCCGTTGAACTCGTAGCCAAAGTTACCGTCGATCACGACTTCATCCCTCATCATTGTAATTCGGTGACTGGCGTCCCCTCGGTCCACAAGTACGGTCGTGTAAACGTGACCAATCAACAGAAGCACAAGCCCCAGATGGACAACATGAGCTCCGAATGGAATCCTGCGCCAGAGGGCTTGCTTTGTTCCCCGGTTTCGTTGCACAAACAGCGCTTCATGCGCAACTGGCAAGATCACCATGAACAGCATTGGAAGCATGAGCCACGCTAGAGTGCCGCGCACCAAGAATGAGGAAACGACAGTGTCGGCGTCCATGCCAAAGGCAGCAGGTTGCCACACAGCGCACAGCAGGGAAACGCCCAGTGTACCAATGACAAGCCAAGCGTTTCTGTTTGAGTCACCTTTGCGCCCCGTGTAGACCACCATTGCAGCGGCAAAAGCCAGCACGAAAGGAGCCCCATACACTTCATGAGCATCAAAATTGACCGCATCGATGCTGGCCAAAAGCAAGACAAGGGTCAACACAAGGTAGAGCCCAACCAAAACGACTGAAGCCCAAAGCGCAATTTGCATCTGGTTTTTGCGATGAAAGACCGAGAGAGATTCGGATTTGGTTTCAGATTCTGGAGCAAACAGCCAGGGCGCTACGAACAACATCATTGTGACGCCTGCAGTTACCACGGTAACCAATTCAGCCCAAGCCCCAGACAAAGCAAGCATGACGCCTGCTGTGGCCCAAGGCCATGCCTT
>DUKM01000116.1:37048-48606 GCA_013329255.1 Candidatus Poseidoniaceae archaeon
CGTCACGCCCGTGAAGAAGAGAAATACAATCGCTAAAACAAGCATTGCATTCGAGGTTGACGGTTTCTCAGTGCTCTGGCTTTTAGGAAGAAGGGAATGGTAATTCCATCCACCTTCACTTGCAAGAGGCGTTCGTTTGGTTGTGAATACATCCACAGTCAACGGAAGCAACAACAGCAACGGGAAAAACAGGCTTGGTACAAATCCGTACACATCCGCACCCGGAATCAGACCAATCCCGTCTGATAGAGAGCCAACGACGGCAATAATGGCACCAATCAGGGGGATGAGAAAGAGGCCGACCCCTTTCATCGAAGGCGACATTGAAGTTCGAGCGCGTTGGTGTTGAACCCACATCCCAATCATCAGCAGAAGGAGAATCATGTAAGACATGACTTCAACACCAGCGAAGGTGTCTTCTTTCAGCAGAACCATTCTTGAAAAAGCATCAGTAGGCGCCGTTCCGTCATCTGAGGACACAAAGGTGTGCACCGAAGAGGCCCAAACGCCACCTGCTCTTGTTACCAATGTGGCAAATAATGCAAGGCCACCTGCGGCCATCCCACCACCGATCCACACGCTGTCACTGGCGTGGCCCGGTCGCGTTCGCATGTGCGACAAAAACACGAGGGCTAGCCAAGGCAGGAATGAACCAGTTTCGACAGGGTCCCATGCCCAATAGCCACCCCAATCAAGAATCAAGTAAGCCCACAAGCCACCAAGACCGATGCCAAGTGTGGCGACGAAGAGCCCTGGGCGAACGCTCGACAGCATGCGATCTTTGATGCCATTGGAATCTTCAAACATTGAAGACAGCGCAATGGCAGCAGCATGCAGACAAAAGGAATAGGCGAGGAAAATAAGCGGGGGATGAATGACCATAAGATCGGTCTGAAGCAATTCATTCAACCCTCGCCCTACGAAGTACGGTGAGACAGCTTTGAACGGGTTAAGCGTCTGGGCGTTGAGCAGCACTAAGAGGCTGAATCCGTGAACGAGTCGAAGTCGAAGGGTGTGTGTAGCCTGAGTTTCTTTGCCCATAGGCCTGCGCCAAACCCAAGCCAAAATGGTCATCCAAGCCACCCATAAGAGGAGAGGGCCTTCTCGGGCGGCCCAAGTGGCAGCGAACCGGTACTTGAGAGGAAGGGCTGCACCCCCGTAGGCAACCACATGGTGGATGCTGGTGTCATTCACAAGAAATCTGCTTGCTAAAGCAATGAAGGGGAGAAGCAGCAATCCATGCAGTATCAGCGAACCAAATTTGGATCGCTCATGGACCTTCGGTTGAAAAACCAAAACGGCTGCGGCGAGGATTGCCAACCACAGCGTCGCACCCCACATGACTTGTCACCAGTGGGCATCCTTCATGGACATTACTAAGCCAAAACGAGTTTTACCAACCGAAATACTTCGCTCGAGAGTATCCGAATGAAAGAAGAATCGGAATAACACGTTTTGTCATCAAAATTGGTTTTGTCACCATGATCTTTAATCCAATACCAAACTTCTGAATTGGCGACATGTTCCCCAATTCTTCAGGAAGGCAGTGGGCCATGATTGACATCTCTTCATCTGTCAATTCATAAAGCGCAGTTTTCCCTTTCAAGATTTTGTGATAGGGAGGGAATTTTTTCTTCCATGCTCGCTCATAGGCCATGAGACTCGATTCTGAAAGATCGCCTTTCTTGAGGGCCGCTGCAACGGTAAGGGCTGCTTGACGGCCAGACCACAAAGCCAGGTGTGAGCCGCCTTCAAACAATGGCGAAGTGAAGCCTGCTGCATCCCCCACTAGGATGACGCCGTCGTCAACGGTACGGGAGCGAGGGCCCGAAATCGGAATGGTCCCTCCAAAGGGTCGAACCTTGATTCCATTTGCTCGCCATGGTGGGTTAACGGTTGGCTTGCCATCGAGGTAGGTGTCTTCGATAAAGGAATTGAGGTACTTGATGGCGCCTTTTTTGTCGGTCGTGACCAAGCCAACATTTGCTCGGCCGCCCTCTTTTGGAATCATCCAAACATATCCATGTGGAGAGTATTTAGGCCACAGATAGAAATCAAGATAGCCGTCGTTTGGCACATCCAGCATTTCATACTGGAATCCTGCAATCACTTCCACTTCGGTGCCCATGTCGAGTAATTTCGAGGCCGCTCCTGCCACACCTGATGCGTCGATGACCGCTTTGCATTCAATTGGAAACCCTTCGCCCTTTCCTTCAATTTCCCAATATGAAAATTGATTTTGGCTATTGAAGACTCGCTTCATCGAAGTCACCTTGTGATGGAGCAGAAGGGTAGCGCCTTCTTTGGAGGCCTCATCGCATAGCCATCGCTCAAAAAGGTGTTTTTCAAGCACGTAGCCCTCTTCGGTCAGCAGCTTCTTGGTCCCATCTGGGAAGATGACACGGATGCCTTTGACATCGAGGGCTTTGACGTGATCAGGGATTTCCAAATCGAGGTTTTGAACCGCAAGATGGCTCAGGCATTCTCCACAATGAACCGGGGTTCCAACTTCAGGGTCTGCTTCAACGATGATGGTCTTCAAACCAGCACGAGAAGCGTGTAGGCCTGCTGAACCGCCACCCGGACCTGCCCCGATGATGAGGACATCGCATTGCTGTACGGCTTCGCCCATGATACCGATGAAGGGAAGGTAGCCCTTGAATGAAACGGTCAGTTCATGTGCTCGAGTTTGCCATTTCGAGCGACGAGCGTTGTGGCGAACGCCATGACCATCAGGCTGCTTACCAAGGAGAGTGCTGGAGTGTTTTCAGCGGGTGGCTCAGGTTCTTCTTCTTCTTCAACCACTTCCACTGGTGCCGCATCAACGGTGATGGTTCCAACCATGCCGGCACTGGCATGCGGCTCGCAAACAAACGTGTGCGTGCCTGCTGTGCCGACTTCGAAGACAAACCTGTAGTCAACGTCCTGTTCAGGATCACCAGAGTCAAACATACCGTCATCGGCTACAGCGTTGTGGGCCAAGGCCTGGCCGGCCCACATGAAGCGAACGGCTTGCCCTTCGGTGATTGTCACTTGAGATGGACTGAAACGGAGGCTGGAGCTGTCAACTGTTACGATGACATCGGATGATTCTGCTGCAACCGTGGATGTGGAGCAGACAAGCATCACAAGACCAAGCAAGCCAAACAAAACTTTGTTCATACCTCCTACCCATCCCATGTGCCTATCAATGCATGTATTCAATCGATTGCTTTTCTGGTGTGCCTAAGCGAAGGAAAATACGACGGTTCAAATGAAGGCTGCCCCACGCATGAGCATGGCGTGGCGCACTTCCAAACGTTGGCTCGACCATCTTGAGCAGCGTGGAGAAGTGCTGCGCATAAGCCGGCCCGTCGATGTGAAGTTCGAAGCAGGAGCAATCGCAGACCTTTTGGTCAAAAACGATGGTCCAGCCGTCGTGTTCGAGCAGCCAAGGCTTCCAGACGGTAGCATCAGCGACATCCCGCTTGCAATGAACCTCTTTGGCGACCAAGACAGAACCATGAGGGCGCTTGGAGCGACCCATGAAACCGAGATTGGGGACAGAATGGTGGCGATGATGAAACCTGACATTGGGCTCTACATGCGCAAACCATGGAAGGCGCTTCCGTTGCTTAGAGACGCCTTAGCAATGCCACCAAAAAAGAAGCGAAAAGGCAATTCTCAGCGAGTCCGGCTTCCAACCGACCTCACCAAACTCCCAATCCCAACAACATGGCCCAAGGACGGAGGGCCGTTTGTCACCCTCCCACTTGTCGTCACCAAGAATCCCAAAAATGGAGAACATAACCTCGGTATGTACAGGGCTCAGGTGTTTGGTCCCAAAGAAATCGGCCTTCATTGGCAGATTCACAAGCATGGAGCCGAGCACGCCGAAGCTGCAAAAGCCTCCGGTAAAGAAGTCAAGATGCCGGTCGCCATTTGCATGGGCGGCCCTCCTGAACTGATTTTCTCCGCGATTTCCCCCCTGCCAGATAACTTGAGCGAATATCAATTCGCAGGAATCCTCGGGCGCAAATCGTTGCCGATTACCAAAGCACTGACTCAGGACCTGATGGTCCCCGCCGAAGCTGACATCGTGATCGAGGGCTATTGTATTCCTGGCGAAACTCGTTTGGAAGGGCCTTTTGGCGACCACTTTGGCTTCTATTCGCTCACGGGCCAATACCCAGTGATGCATGTCACCGCAATCACATGCCGTAAAGATGCGATGCTTGCAGCGACCATCGTCGGATTACCGCCTATGGAAGACGGCCACTTGGGCGAGGCGATTGGCCGACAATTTTCCCCTGTGTTGAACTTCCAGCATCGCGATGTGAAGAGTGTGCACCTTCCTATGGAAACTGGTTTCCACAACTTGGCAGTGGTCGCTTCAAAACAGCGCTACCCACGCCAGGGTCGTAAAACCGCTGTCGGACTTCTCGGTGCCGGCCAGATGATGTTCCTCAAAACGATGATTGCAATCGATGAACAACAAGATCCAAAGGACCTTGAAGCCCTTCTTGATTCGTTGAACGATAAGGTCGATATTGCCACAGACGTCATTGTATTGGATGGCATGGTTGCTGATTCGCTTGAAGCTGCGAGCCCGTATGAGAACGTCCACAGTAAATTGCTGATAGACGCTACAACCTTGGCCGCTGCTGATCCTCGTTCGCCCAACCCACCGCTCGAAGGATCGTTTAGGCAAGAAGTACCGGCATGGCGCCAAGGAGAAGCCGAACCGCCTGCATTTGATGGGCTAGCCGAGGTGCTCAATCTGGATGAGGTTGTCGACGCTCGCATGCTTCGTGGGAGCATCCTGGTCGTGACCATAGATGTCGCAGGAAGCCCTACGGCCGAGGATGGCGCTGATGCGTCCAACGATGAAGCAGAAGGCCGGCGCAAAGACAAGATTAACCAATTGAGGAAATCGATTTGGCAATTGGACAACGATTCCTCTCTTCGATGGCTTTTTATCACAAATAATGACTTGGATTTGCACTGTGCCAAGGCACGAAGGCGTCTTCTCTGGCAACTCACTTCAAGGTTCGATGTTGGCCGAGGACTGACGTTTGATGATGAACGAGCGCGCCTTTGCTGGGACGCAACCACACCCATCCCCTCTGAAGAACACGGCGTTCGCCGTTGGCCTTCCATCACCCTCCACAGCCAAGAAACATTGGAAAAGGTGGCAAAGCATCCGGAACTTGCTAAGTACCAATGGCCACCCCATCTTTCCTTTGGAGGCAAGTCTTGATGGACGTCAAACAGGTTCTGTCATTTATCAAAATAGAGCACACGCTGTTCTCCCTGCCCTTTGTCCTCATTGGGTACATCCTCGCTCACAATGAGTTTGCATCAACTGCATCAAGCGGGATGTTTTCATGGATTGCCCCTGATTTACTATGGATTTTGCTCGCAGCCGTAGGAGCAAGGGGCCTTGCTATGGGGCTCAACAGGATCATCGACCGTGAAGTGGATGCTGAGAACCCTCGAACCGCAGGTCGCCATTTGGCATCTGGATCAATGTCGATAAAAACCGCCTGGATTCTGTGCGGTGTGTTTCTGCTCATGCTGCTAATCAGTGCAGCATTGCTCAACCAAGTGGCCTTGATGATGGCTTGGTTGCCGGTCGCCGTGTTTGTGATTTACCCTTACCTCAAGCGATACACTTGGCTTTGCCATTTTTGGCTCGGGTTGTGCCTAGGGTTGGCTCCTGCGGGCGCATGGGTCGCCATAGCCGCAGACAGCATCGGCTGGGCTGCAATCACCGACGCCCAGTGGTACCCGACCATTTTCTTCATCGCCCTTGGTGTGGCGCTTTGGATTGCTGCATTCGATCTCAATTACGCCCGCATGGATGTTGAAAGCGACCGTGAAAATGGCATCAAATCCTTCCCCTCCAAGTTTGGAGAAGCCGCCACCACACGCACTTCAATTCAACTTTCCTTGGCTTGGTTTGCTTGCTTTGCCATCGCCAACCCGATGTCTGAGGCCTACTTTCTCGTCGCATCAGGGATCATGGCCGTTGCGAACATCATTGTCATCTTGCGGCTTGAGCGATGGCTTGATTTTCAAACTACACTGTTCAGGGCCTCCATGCTCACCGGATGGGTGTTGCTTGGGGCTGTGATGCTCATGGACCCCGTGCAAAGTCTTGCGTGACGTCATTGGGGAACGGCCTGTAACCTTCAAAGGCCGGGTGGCTTGAGGGAAGGTCATGAACCCAATGGTGACATCCCTGCTTGAATTCAATGAGGCCTTCGACATTCCCAAGCTTGACGCCCCAGGACTTAGCCCCGAAGACATGATTGAGTTGCGAATCAAACTCCTCCGAGAAGAAGTCGAAGAATACGCCGAAGCGGCAAGAGCAGGTGACATGGTCGAAGTGCTCGATGCGCTTGCTGACATTGGATACATCCTTGCTGGGACGGTCATCAACCACGGCATGCAACACATCTATGATGATGCATTCAACGAAGTCCACCGTTCAAACATGGCGAAATTGGTTGATGGAAAGGTCATCCGCAGAGAAGACGGAAAGGTGCTCAAGCCTAAAGGCTGGCAGGCACCACAACTCGCTCAATTCCTCGAAGAGTGAACTCAGCCTCGCCGCAGTGCTCGTTGTAACCGAAGCACGTGGGCCCTGCTTTCACAAGGCCAACGCGCCTCAATGTGTTCACGATAAAACGGGTTCACTCGTTCTTGCGAACAAGAAGTGCTGCACCGAGCATCGAGATGATACCGAGTGCTGCCGTGAATCCAGGGAGCACGACTTCAGGGTTCTCGTCAGCGTAAGCCATGCCCTTTGCCAATCGAACTGCGTTCCAGTCTTCCGTGGTTTCAAGGTCTTCAGTGATCATGAACATGTCTCCATTAGTGAGCGTACCGCTTCCATCGTCGTCAAAGAATTCAATGCCGACAACATTGCCTGCTGCAATGTCTGCAAACGACCAGCGTTCAACATCGTCTCCACAGTCAACACCGCGCATGATTTGAACATCTTCGCCGATTTCCTCGAACGAGTCGCACATCGAAAGAACAAGGTCCATGCCGTCTGCGCTTGTAGAATCGGTAATTGAACCACCATTCCATTCGATGAGTCCATCAGAACCAAATCCAAGTGTTTCAACACTGTAATCGCCGTAGCCGTGACCTTCGCCTTCGGCTTCGTCAGAACCATCTTCACAATCATCGTAATCATCGTTCACCCATTCCATTGGAATGGAATCAGAGCCATCATTGCAATAGAAAACATTCGTATCTTGTCCTTCTTCGTACTCGGGCTCATCATCACCGTCTGCACAATCCATGTTGTCATCGCTCACCATGTCGAGGGTGATTGAGGTTCCATCATAGCAATCGAAGGTCGAGGTGAGGACTTCATCAGATCCATCGTCACAGTCTGCATTTCCGTCCGAAACCATCGAAAGATGAATATCTTCCATTTCGTCGGCGCACATCCAGTAACTCATTTCTACTTCCTCGTAATCTGGCTCATCTTCTTCACCAGCGCAATCATAAGCACCGTCGTTGAGAAGAGCAAAGTCGATGATTGTGCCATCGTTGCATTCAAAAGTAGCCTCTTGAATTGATTCGCCGTCAAAGCCAACAGCGAATGGTGGTGCGGCTTCTTCGAGGGTCATGTCCATTGCAAGGTCATGGCCGCCGGTTCCGGCTGTGTACAGAGCGTCATCTTCACCATCCCCGGATTGGACCGAGGCGATAGACATGTCAGGATTAATGTTGATTGTCAAGATCGTCTCTTCATCCATGATCGTAACAATCATGCTTCCATCATCTTGCACCTCACCCGACCAGAGACCTTGTGGCATTGATTGAACACAGACCCAGAAGCCAGCATCAGCATCCCAAACACAATCAGTCCAGTCGCCTTCAAAGTAAATTTCATCAGAGGCATCGGAACAGTCTTCTCCTCCATCAAGGTAGTAGCTGAGCGGAATTGTTTCTCCATCAAAGCATGTGAATTCAGTTGATTCCTGGGCGTCGCTTTCAGAAGAACCGTCCTGGCAGAAATAGGAACCAGAATTGACGAAGACCAGCGGTATGGTATTGCTCCCATCTGCGCATTCGTATGTGTAATCTTCATCTTCACCGTTAGCGCAATCGTTGTCGCCGTTGTTGACCAATGAGAATGCCACTTCAGTTCCGTCGTCGCACGTGAAAATACTGATTTCTTCTCCCATGTCATACTGTGCTTCGTCTTCACCGCCCTGACAATCGTTGTAGTCATCGTTGAGCAAACTCATGGGGATTTCATCGCCATCTTCGCAGGTAAAGAATAAGGTTTCCTCGACAGCACCATAGGGCTCGTCTTCGTAATCCTCACAATCATAACTTCCGTCGTTTACAAGCGAAAGAGCGATTGATTCACCGGAGTAAGGGCATTGGTATGATGTGAGTTCTTGCTGAGTGATTGGGTCGTACGATGGTTCATCGTCGCCGTCTCGGCAGTCTTCTGTGCCATCGTTGACCAAGGACAGTTCAATGGTTTCTCCATCTGCGCAATCGAAGCTGGAGTTTTCGACATATTCTTCATATGGTTCGTCTTCACCATTTGCACAGTCTTCTTCGCCATCATTGGCTAGAGAGAAGTAGATTTGGGAACCATCGTCACAATCAAACATTGAGGTTTCTGTCATGTCATAGACTGGTTCGTCTGATCCATCATCACAATCCGGGTTTTCGTCGTTCACTTCCGAGAGTTCAATCGTAAGTTCACCATCAGCGCAGTCAAACACCGAAATTTCTTCTTGTTCCATCACTGGTTCGTCCCCGCCGTAGTAGCAGTCATCATAGCCATCATTGACGTATGAGAGTGGATACACTTGTCCTGAGTCAGGGCAAGTGAATTCTGAGGTTTCCTCTCCATCTTCATCGAAAGAGGGTTCATCTTCCCCTTCGGCGCAATCTGCTGCACCATCGTTGACTTGGGAGAGGTAGATATAGTCTCCATCATTACACTCAAACTCAGTGGTTTCGGTCATCTCGCCATACACTGGCTCATCATCTGCATCCATGCAATCTTCGATGCCGTCGTTGACTTGTGAGAGGTAGATTTGACTGCCATCCATGCAGTCAAATGTCGAGAACTCTGTGACATTGTACATTGGTTCATCCGATTCATCGTCGCAGTCTGCACCACCATCGTTTACACTCATGAAGTACGTATAAGATCCATCAGCACACTGGAACATCTTGGCCTCATCAGAGCCATCCGCACAGTCTTCCCCACCATCGTTGACATGCATGAGGCCGATTGTTTCACCGCTCAAGCATGTGTATGAGTACGTCTCTGAGAACTGAGGTTCATCGGAACCATCAGCGCAATCTTCAGTTCCATCGTTGACTTCGCTGCTCATGATGGTTGTGCCATCAGCGCAGGTGTAAGCGTGGAGGGTTTCAGTGGCGCTGTCGGGGTTCCCTTCGGTGAAGTACTCCGAGTCAGAACAGACCCAAGTGTTGTCAGAAAGTTCCTCGCAGTGCATCCACTCTGGTGAATTCATCATTGGGTTTTCCGCGTATTGGTGGTGAATGAGAACCTGATCGTCCATATCCGTCTCTCCGTCTTCGCTGGCGGCATATTGACTCAATTGGATTGTGCCGTTGGAATAAAAGTAGGTGATGTTGTAGACTTCCATGCCCTCAGCACTGGTTAACACTTGATTCATAATCCAACTATCTTGGGCTGGAGCCGAAATCGCGAGCATGGTCGTGTATAAATCGATAACACCATCCCCATCTATGTCCTCTGCAGATGAAAAAGAGGAATGCCATGTCTCGTTTTCGATGAAGTTCATCATCATTCCATAGACATCCTCTGCATCCACGCATGTTCCGTCATCGAGGTTTGCATCAGCGTTGAAGTTGAGAGCTGCGGTGTTTATGCAGCCTTGAACATCTTCGTGCTTGCTCGGGTCGCGTGGGTACATGTCCTGAGCGTTTGGTGTTCCGTCGCCGTCCATATCATCATCGAGAGCGTCACAGATTGTGTCGTTGTCGAGGTCTGCAGGAATGCTTGATGCGTCGAGTGGGTCTGAACCACATTGTGTTTCTTCATCATCGGAGTAGGTATCGGCATCGTCGTCAGTCGAAACTGCGTCGCAGATTCCATCGCCGTTTTCATCGACTGGCATGAGGGTTGCCACAAGAGAGTTGCTACCGCATGCAGTTTCGTCAACATCGGACCAGCCGTCGTTGTCGTCGTCCAAGTCTTCCGTAAGGGAGGATTCACCGATGACTGTGTCTGGCATGCCGTCACCGTCGGTGTCGGTTGTGGCCGATGCGTCTCGTGGGAAGGCGTCTGCGTCGTTAAACACCGTGTCGCCATCCACATCGAAGTCGTATTCGTCGCATTCAAAATCACCATCTAAATCTTCAGGCATTGAAGTTGCGTTCATTGGATCTGTTCCACAGGAATTTTCCATGACGTCGAGGAAACCATCGTTGTCATCATCGGTGTCTTCGACCAATGGGGGTGTGGAGGTTGACTCGCCAATCAAGATATCCGGCATTCCGTCATCGTCAGTGTCGAGGAAAGCCGCATCATCATCTGGGAACTTGTCGTTTTGATCGATTTCATTCAATGTTTCATCCGCAACACCGAGGCAACCGGAGAGAAGCAAAATTAGCGTTATCAAAATTGTTTGTACCTTCATATTTCCCATTTCTAGCGACCTGTATATCATCTTTGACCCGGTAGTAGTCCTTCGTTATCGATTTTGGAGAAATTGAATCGGTCCGTACATGGGTCGTGATTATCACCAGCAACCCCGACGCAAGGGTATGTCCAGACCTGTTGCCCTCATCACTGGCGGGGGGCGCGGTGTCGGCGCCGCTACAGCAAAACGTCTTGCTGCAGATGGTTATGATGTCCTCCTCACCTACAACACCTCCTCCAAACCGGCAGAAATGGTGGTTGACGAAATTCGGGAACGTGGCGACGATGCGCTTGCGGTCAAGGTCGACTGCGCCGATGATGGCGAAGTTGGTTTGTTGGGGATCCACCCGTGGATGGCGCGTGGCATTGATGTGTTGGTTTTGAATCACGGAGCATACGACAGAATTGCTGCGGGTGAAATGTCAATTGCGGATTTGCGACGAACGATGTCGGTAAATTTCGAAGGCGCTGTGGCCGTTTGGAAAGCGGTTCAGCCTCATTTTACTCCCGAGGCGAGAATGGTTGTCGTTGGCTCTCAACTTGGTACCCGCGGTTCACCTCATGGAGCGGACTATGCTGCATCAAAAGCGGCTTTGTCCACCTGGGCTCGCTCGTTGGCGCAGGCGGTTGGCCCTGAAGGAAAGAGAGTCAATGTGCTCGCACCAGGGTTCGTCGACACTGATATTTTAGCCGGGGATACAAAAGAGAAGCGAAGTCAACGGGAACAGGAAGTCCCCCTCAAGCGGGTTGGAAGCCCTGAGGACATGGCTGGAACCATTGCCTTTCTTGTCGGGCCCGACTCAGCCTACATCACCGGTGCCGTGATTCACGTCAACGGCGGGCTCTACCTCCCCTAAGTTCGTTCAACAGCCTTGTATAGGGTCCTGCGGAGCAG
>DUKM01000009.1:0-1269 GCA_013329255.1 Candidatus Poseidoniaceae archaeon
CCCACTCAACATGGCTTTTTCCAATCCCAAAAGCAATATCCTCAAAAGCCCTTGACAAACGATGGACCTCATGGTTCTTAGCGCATTGCCGGGTGTTGGCGAACGATTGGCAAAGAAAATCACCGCTCACTTTGGTGACGAACAAGAAGCACTCGCCTCTTTGCGCTGCGGCGATATTGCCCGCGTTGCAGAAATCGATGGAGTCTCGCCAAAGCGGGCACTCTCCCTTGCTCGGCTTGTCGCTGGGGATTCGGGCTCGTTTCTTGCGACGAAGGAGGCTGAACGGTTGCACAAAAATATCCTCACCCACATCCAATCATACGCATCGGCTTCAGCCACCCGCCAACGGATGCAACTTTTGATGCCGGTTCAGGACCCAACCGCTCGCAGGGAAAAATCACAAGCAGCGATCAACTTCGCCAAGGCTTGCCCAGAACGGATGATCCAACTCACAGCCATCCTCAAAACGCTTGGACAGACCCGCCACAGCACAGAACGATACGAACGCGTTGTTGTGAGCAAGGCACCAATGGAACATCTCAAAAAATGGTGCAGGGTGCTTCAGCCAGGTTCAGGTGAGACTTGGAAGGATTATACCGTGTTCAAATTGGTCACCTGGATTGGTGCCGGTGCACCTGCAAATCCACCAAAGGGTTGGGTCGTTCTTGGGGCGAATCCTTCGCCAGAGATGGTTGTACCCGAACGAACAATCGACTGGTTCCGGAACAACCAGCGACCCCTCTCAGCGCTTGTAGCTCTGGTTGGAGACGCCCAGAAAGGCGATGAGAATCAATCATTCTTGTCGGACATTCACACTGCAGTAGCCGGCCTTGAACGTTTACCTGAATGGTTGAACAGCATTGATGAACAAGGTGATTTAGAAACTATTGCCGATGTCAAGGACCGATTGTGGAAGATTGCAAAGGGGCTTGAAGCCACGGTCAATGATGAAGTAGCGGAAGCAATGAACAACGCCAAAATGAACCTCAGCGGAAGTGAACTCTTGGAGGCGCTGTCCGATGGAGCGGCGTTCCAAAGAAAACTCAAGCAGGCGACAAGCGATGTCATCACCGACGCCATGGAAGCGGCAAAGCAGCGGCTGGCTGTGGAGCTCGAAGGCACGGGCGTCCGAGTCCCCTACTCTATTTTCGCCAAAGATTGGCCTGCTAAGGTTGATCGCAAAGTCATCGATGAATTGGATAACGCCTTGGGCGTTAACCTCGCATCTGGAGAAACTGAACGCATGTTGACGCTGGCCAAGAACCTCGG
>DUKM01000009.1:1632-10731 GCA_013329255.1 Candidatus Poseidoniaceae archaeon
CAGTGGGTTGCTGTGGCACGCTGGGCCATCGACCACGGTTGCACCATGCCGGTGCTTGCCGATCACGGCATACACATCGAACAGGGGCGACACCTGCTTTTGGGAGTGGAACCGGATGCGGTCACCTACGGGCTTGGTCAATGCGCTCTCAAAGAGGACCAACAATCTCTAGCGTTGTTGACTGGCGCCAACTCTGGTGGAAAAACTACCTTGCTTGAATTGCTTGCACACACCTGCATCTTAGCCCACATGGGCTTGCCAGTACCCGCTCAACACGCAGTGGTGGGTCAGGTCGAAGCCCTGCACATATTGGCTAAAGCAGGAGGCACTCAAAGCGCAGGTGCGCTTGAACAAACGCTCGTTGAATTGGCAACTGTTGTCAGCGACCCAACGCCGAAATTAATCTTGGCAGATGAACTTGAAGCCATCACTGAACCCGGTGCTGGAGCACGAATCATCGCCGGCATGTTGTTGGCTGCCGAATCTCAAGAAGACACCACAATGATGCTGGTCACCCACCTTGCCCCTTCCATTATCGAGGCAACCGGGCGCACTGATCTGCGGGTCGATGGAATCGAGGCCACTGGGCTCGATGCAGACTTAGAACTCATGGTTGATCGCACCCCGAAGCGAAACCATTTGGCCAGATCAACACCTGAACTCATCGTAAAGCGCTTGGTTGAACGAAGCGAAGGTCACGCCCAGAACTTGTTCAGAGACATCTTAACGATGTTTCAATGATTAACAAGTACGAGACACATCTTCGCTGTACTCGTGCAGTGGGGCTTGGAACAAGTCTTCACAGGTGCGGTAGACAAGCGGCAAGGTGAGTTCTGAATTAGCCCAATTGAGGCTGTAACCACCTGCTGCTGCTGGCGATGGAACGTAATCTCTGCCAGTTTGTGTCAACGTGATGGTGATGGTTTCACCGGCTGCGATGAACACGTCCATTGGCATGAATTCCATCTTACCAAGAACGCTCGAAAACGGAACGAGTGCTATGTTTCCATCCCGGCCACCATCAGCGAATCGGAAATCCATGACCGCATGGCCAAGGTGCATGCCAGAGGAATCGGTCATGTCCAAGAAGGCGTGAGCTCCGTTGGCGGTGTGCGGTGTTACTGCAATGTGGAATGAAGGCATGCCTGCAATGTAGACATCTTCTTCAAACGGCCCGTAGCTTAACGTGATGGTTTCGGTGGTGGTCAACATACCGGCTCCGCTTGGGCTGAGATCTCCTCCACCAATCACAAGGTATTCTGTGTCCGGTGCGGGGTATGTGGCTTCGAAGCGCCAACCGCCTTGATTGTCCTGCATTTCAACGCCCAATGTAGGTGCTCGACCTTCCCCTTTGAGGTACCAGTCGAACCAGTAGAGCATCTCATCCGCCCAATCCCAACGCAGTGTGTAGGGGTAAGCTTCGCCACCTTCGCCCGATGGGAGGGTGCTGTGGCCAGAAATTCGGTCGGGATAGTCGTGAGCCCATTGGCCAGCGAGGGTTTTCACTTCGATGCCTGCCTCTTCGACGATTTGGTGGGTTGGGAACGCCATGTGTGGGTCGACGTTCCAGTCTTGCATGCCTTGGATGATGTAAACCGATCCGTTGTAATTTTCCACAACGCGGTCGAGGAAAGAACGGGAAGTCCAATAGTCGTTGCCTGCATATTCCACCATACCACCTGAGAGGTATGCTGCTGGGCCATTGGCGTAACCTTGGATGTAACCTTCACAGAGGTTCTCAGTGTCTTCAGTGTCCCCGTCTACGCCGAAGGAGCCATAGACGCCGTTATGCATAATCATGCCTCGCGCTTCCATGCTCCCGTTGCGCCACATGAGTTCATGAACGCCAATGAGACCCGACATTGGAACAATGGTGGCCAAATGAGGGTTACCAAAGGTAGCTGCTTGCCAAGGGGTTGAGCCGTCGTAGGATTTGCCAATCAAGCCAACCTTGCCGTTGGACCAACCTTGGCTACCGAGCCAAGTGACTGCAGCGTCAATGCCGCGTTGTTCATCGGTGCCCATCAAGTCCATGCAGTGATTGGATTCACCGGTGCCAAAGACCGAAACTTGAGCGACGCCGTAGCCGTGTGGAACGTAATTTTCAATCAGCATGCGACCAAGTCGGTCGGCAGGTGTGAGTGCGTCAACATCGCCGTCGTTGTAGTAAGGTCCAACCTCTGCTATGACAGGAACTTGACAAGACTCTGACACGTTGCCAGCCTCCCAGTCGCACCCTTCGATCACTGGAAGCCAAAGCCCGAGGTGAACTTCAGCCCCACCAGTGAGTCCTGCACCGCCGTCTGCGAGGGTGATGGAGGGGACAGGAACGAACACCGAACGAACGGTATCGATGCCATAGGAGCCGTTGGTGGTCACGCGAGCGAAGACATCGCTGTCATCGTACATCAAATTGGCCCGGTCCCATGGTTCGGGATAGACATCATAAGGAACCTCAACACCATCGTCGTCAATGGTTTGCTCGCCAAAACAACCGGATAAGCTGGTGGTGAGCAACACGAACAAAATGAGCCAAGGCCGCAGGTTCATGGCCAATGGGACACCGCGTGATTTTTGAACGCATTGGTTCCATGCTGTGGCGGTTTGCTTCACTCGGCCGACTCTGCAGCCTCTTCTTGAGCCTTAATTTCCGCCCGTACTTCGTCCATGTCAAGGGTTCCCAATTTGGTCACAAGGTCTCGCAGTGCATCTTCCGGCAAGGCCCCAGGTTGCATGAAAACGCCAATTCCATCCTTGAAGGCGATGGTAGTGGGAATTGAGCGGATGTTGAAAGCTTGAGCGAGTTGGGGCTCGGCTTCGGTATCGATTTTTCCAAACACGACATCGGGGAATTCTTCCGAAACTCGATCATAGACAGGCCCGTATGCTTTACACGGACCGCACCATTCAGCCCAGAAGTCGAGCAAAACGATGGTGTTGTTCTCAACGGTATCTGCGAACTCTGGTTCTGTGAGATTAACAGCAGCCATAGAACCTTGCGTGAATCGGAGGTTCATCAATACCACCGCATCAAGTTGTGCCGACGAGTTCATGTGCTCACACCTCAACGCCCGTCCATGCGAATCATTCGTGGTGCCGCCGTGGCCATGTTCTTGCTGATGCTCCTGCCAAGCCTAACCGTTGCCTCGGTACAGGAAACAAACGCTACTCAGGGCCGTGAATCGACGGTTCAAGTTTCGGAATTATTCATCAGCCCGAACAATTTAGTCTCAAACGAAACTTCCCAAAATGTCTACGGCGCTGTGGACTGGAACGCTGATGGCGAATTTGGAAAGTATTCTGATCAGTTCATCGAAGTGTGGAACAACGGTGCGACTGCTGTTGATGTTTCGGATTGGCAATTGGCAGTCACAAGCGGCAGCCCGCCTTGCCAATTGGCTTGGAACACAACCATTCCTGCGGACGGACGCATCTCGATCTTCAGCGCTGATTCGGGCATCTTGCTGGATTACTTTGACGGCGACACTGTCACCATCAGCGACACAAACGGTGTGGCAGTGGATTCAATGTCCTACCCTGCTCAAGACTCGTGGTATGGCCAATCATACATCGAAGACGACAACGGCGCCCTTTCGAAGGTGTCTCCGACACCTGGATGGGGACCTGGTGGTTCAGATTCGACCACCGCAATGAACATCGTTCGATGCTACAACGTCCCAGAACCCGCAACCAGCAACGCGTTCCTCCTCAAAGGCAGAGTGGTCACAATGGACGGCGAGAGCAACGTCTTGAACCAAGGCAACGTCATGGTCCGTGATGGAAAAATCTCCGGCGTGTGGTCCACTGGATCTCCCATTCCAAGCGGTGTGGATTTGACCAATGTCCCAGTGATTGAAACCGAGGGCACCATCTACCCTGGCCTGATTGACCTCCACAACCACATGCATTACAACCACATCCCATTGTGGGACTTTGAAGTGCATCTCAATGACAATCAAAAGTCCGCTGAAGGCGGTTACACAAACCGTGGTCAATGGGGCGACAATTACGATTACGGACCAAGCATCACTTGGAACAAGAACAACGTCCAGAGCAACAATCGATGGGGCATGGCAAGTGAACAGATGAAGTACGCAGAAGTCCAAGCCATCGCTGGCGGCGTTACCGCCGTTCAAGGTTCACCTTCTGGCAACGATGCATGGGACAGCACCCTTTCTCGCAACGTCGAACTTTACAACTTCGGTCAAGATAACATCCTCACTTGCGCCGTGTGCGAATGGTACAAATCCTCCTACAACGCAGATGGAAAGATTGCTGACTTCGCTGACGGCGACCTTGAGGCTTGGTTCATTCACCTTTCCGAAGGCGTAGATCAAACCAGCAGAGACGAATTCGATTTGCTCAATCAAAAAGGATTGTTGGCTCAACCAACCGTTGTCATCCACGGCACCGCGTTGACCCCCTCTCAGTTTGGAGAAATGGCAGCCGTTGGCTCAAACCTTGTCTGGTCACCTCTTTCCAACTTGTTGTTGTATGGGAACACGACCGATGTTCGAGCAGCTGACAACGCTGGCGTCCAAATATCACTTGCACCTGATTGGGGCCCAAGTGGCTCCAAGTCCAACCTTCACGAACTGAAAGTGGCAGACTTGTGGAATCGCGAAGTGATGAACACCCATTTCACAAATTACGAACTTGCAGAAATGGTGACTTCAAACCCCGCCGCTGCTGCAAAATGGCAAAACTATGTCGGACAACTCAAGACTGGAATGGTGGCGGACATGGTGGTCATCGACACCTTCCATGACGATCCATACCGCAACCTGATTGAAGCGGTTGATGCTGATGTTCGACTCACACTCGTTCAGGGCAAGGCTCTCTTTGGAGACCAAGACATCATGACGACCCTCAAAGGCGATGATTGGGAAGCAATTACCGGCGGCGGCGTGTCCAAAGCCATTGACATCACCTCAACGGCTGTTGTCGATGGTTCGCAGACCTGGGCGAGCATTGAAGCGGATTTGGCCATGGCCATGCGCAACGACCTTTCAGACATTCGAGAACACTGGTCTGAAGTGTCAGAGATGACAAGCGATGCCGAAGTTCAAGCCTACCTCGACACAACATTTGACGGCGATTACAGGGACGAAGTATCTCACCTGAAAAGCATGGAAGTGGATCCAATCTTCACCACCGGTGACGAGCGTTTCTTTGATGTCATTAACCGCTCCTCGTGGGCCAACACTCACATCGATTTGTCCAAGCTCTACGATTACTATGCTGTGCCAATGGACGCTGATGGTGACCGAACTGGCGCTGAAGTTACCCTTCCACAAGACACTGGAAACACCGGTGGAAGCAATGGCGGAAACACGGGTGGAAACACCGGCGGAACCACAGGTGGCAACGACAATGGCGGCACTGACACCGGCGGAAACACAGATGGCAACACCGGCGACACCTCCGGCACCGATAGCACGGGCACCACCACAGAGCCCGGCAACACCGATGGAACCACCATCGACATGTGTGAAGATGGCACGGCACCTCCATGCATAACAAATCCAAACGCAGGGGAATCAGATGATACAAACTCCGATGCCGATGGTGCAAGCAGCGAAGGCACCAAACAGAAGGCTACCTTTGCTCTCTTTGCAATCATTGCCGTAATGGGCATTGGATTGTTCTTAATCAGCAAAACTGGCGGGGATGAATTAAACCTCGCTGAAGAAGCGAAAATCGAGAAGATTTGGGACGCTGATGAACTCGAGCCTGAAATGCCAGAAGCCGATGTATCTGAACCAGAATTCGTACCCGCACCACCTCCAATTGAGGCACCGAGCGCTGACGGAAAAGAAGAGTGACCTGGTTCAAGCAAGGTCCCATGTGGGGCCTGAAGGGCCATCGGTGACGACAACGCCGAGTGTTGCCAGTTCATCACGAATTTGATCGGCACGTGGCCAATCCTTCGAAGCCCGAGCCTCTGTTCGTTCGAGCAACAGCGATTCGACCTGTTCCGCAATGGCTTCTTTTCGAGGGTCTGCTTCTGGTTCGGCCAGCGCCATCTCTCGAGAAGGAAGAACGCCAAGCACGGTGCCTGCAGTTTCTTCAAGCCAATCCACGGCGTAGTGGGCAAACGCGTTTCGATCCGCTTCGTCAAGATCGCTGTTGAGGGTTTTCATCATCTCTCGAATAGCACCGAGCACCTTGGCAACCGCTTCTCTGCTGTTGAAGTCGTCGTCCATGGCTTTGGCAAATCCTTCACCCATTTTTTCGAGCAAACCGAGGGATTTGGACAGGGGTTGAGTTGACATCAAGTCAGCATGAGGCAATTCGACAGGTGAATCGCTGGTTTGTCCCTTTAATACAGCAATGTACGTTTCTAGCACCTTGTTGTAATTCCGTTCGGCGTTCTTGAGAAGGGTCTCATTCATGTCAATGGGTGAGCGGTAATGGGCGTTGACCAAGGCAAAGCGGAGGACCATTGCGTCTACTTTCTCCAGAATATCTCGAATGGTCCAGAAGTTACCGAGGGACTTGCTCATTTTCTCGCCATCAATGTTGACAAAACCATTGTGCAGCCAGTGATGGACAACAGGACTGCATCCCGTGTGGCATTCGCCTTGGAAAATCTCAGCTTCGTGGTGCGGGAACCGCAAGTCATGCCCGCCGCCGTGAATGTCGAATTGTGAACCGAAATGATCCATGCTCATGGCTGTGCATTCAATGTGCCAGCCCGGCCGTCCGGGACCCCATGGTGAATCCCACGTTGGCTCGCCTGGCTTTGCCGCCTTCCACAGTGCGAAGTCCTTGTGATCTCGCTTACCTGAACCGGTTCCTTCAACTCGACCACCTGCGCCTGAGCGAACTGCTTCGATGTTTTGGCCCGTGAGAGCACCGTACTTTTCTGGAGCGGATTCAATGTCGAAGTATACGCCATCATCCGCAGCGTATGCGTTGCCCTTTTCGATTAAGTCTTGAGTGATGCGAATCATGTCGTCGACGTATTCTGTGCAGCGCGGGTAATCATCAGCACGCAGGATGTTCAACGCATCCATATCTTCGTAATACGCTTCGATATTGGCGTCAACAAGGGCCTTCCAATCACCGTCCAACTCGTTGGCTCGTACAATGATCTTGTCATCAATATCAGTGAAATTCTGAACATAATGGACATCATAGCCTGATTTTTCAAGCCACCTATGAATCAAATCAAAGGCCAAATAACAACGAGCGTGCCCAAGATGGCATCGGTCGTAAACGGTAACACCACACACATACATCGATACCTTTCCCGGTTCCATGGTCGAGAAATCGACTTTTTGACGGCGACGGGTGTCGTGGAGGCGCAGAGGCATGGGATACAGCCGTTGGTGTAGCCTTCCTCACTTGAAGGTTAAGACGCTCCGGTGCTTGGGTTGGCCATGAGCGAAGCCAAAACCAGCAACGGTCAAACGCTTTTCGTGACCGGTGTGAACGGCCACATCGGCAACCACATCGTTCGTGATTTGCTCGAACAGGGGTACATGGTCAAAGGTTCAGTTCGAGATCTTAGCGATCCAAAAAAGGTCGACCATGTTCGCCAGCACGCACTTGACCTCGGTGTGCCAGAGCGACTCGAACTTGTCGAAGGCGATGTTCTGGATGCGGATGTTTGGGAAGGTCACCTGAAAGGATGCAACGGTTTGTTCCACACAGCAACGGTCTACGCCACAAGTGGCAACGCTACGACCATCATCGACACGGCCAACCTTGGCACTCAGCACCTCTTTTCAGCAGCAAAGGCTTGTGGCATCAAACGCATTGTTTACACCTCCAGCATTGCTGCCATCGGCTCGACACCAAAGGGAAGGGCAAAGACAGAAAACGACTGGCAGGCTGAGCGAAGTTCACCTTATGTCATCGCCAAAACGGAATCTGAGCGATTGGCTTGGGTTTTGGCTGAAGAGATGTCATTGGATGTTCGAACCGTTAATCCTGGCGGCGTTCTTGGCGGAGGGTTTGCACGTCCAACGCCAAGCGTGGAGTGGTTCGAAGACGCCATGAAAGGTGTTTTCCCCGCTGCACCGAAGATTCCAATGGCCTTTGTCCACGTTGGCGATGTGGCTGTTGCGCATCGTAAAGCCTACGAAATCGACGAAGCAGAAGGGCGTTTCATTCTCGCACCACATAACAATTCTAGCGTTGCCGCCGTTTGCAAGCGCATCCGTGAACTCTATCCTGATACGAAATCGCCAAAACGAGCAATTCCAGTTTCCCTAATGTTCATCGTTGTGTTTCAAGACTGGATGATGGGCCTTTTTGGAGCACCCCGTCGAATGACAAGAAAAGCCGTTAAGGGCTACTTCAAAGGAGATTCTAATCTATCATCTCAGAAAGCAACCGAGGTGCTTGGTATCGAATGGCGTTCGTTTGATGATTGCATTCATGACACGGTAAGGGAATTTCTATGATTCAGTGGTCTGGAGAAAACGGACTCAGCATCAAGGGTGTTGAAGTGGATGATCGCCTGTTGTTGCGCACTGCGTGGATGACCATGCTGATCACATGCGCTGTTGCGATGATAATTCATGCTTTTTCAGGCCATGCAAGGGCCTTTCCCTTTTTCATTTCAGAATCGGATTACCCGGGATTGGAACGAATCGTATTCAGGAGCGGGTTAAACGCAGTTGGGTTGATGTTGTGCTGCCTCGCTGTGCGGCTTCCATATGCCTTGGATGTATCACAAAACGCACGCTTAAGCAATGTAGCCAAAGCGAGCGGCCTCATCACTGGCATCTCAACCATCTTGCTGTCTTGGTTCAGCATGCATGAACAGCTGCTGATTCACGTCATATTTGCTTCGATTACGTTCGTGGGGGCCTATGTTTGGTCGTACAGCATGCACGCTTCGCAGTCGAGCAATCCAGGGCTGGGCCATGCAAAGCGACGGATATGGTTGACCGTCGGAGGGTTGTCGTATCTGGTGATGAACCTCGCACTCGCTCAATCCGTTCGCCAATTGATCTTTGAGCAAGGATTGAGCAAAGGCACCGAAGTGATGAACCTCGCCCAAACCTCAATCAACATCGCAGCGCCTGCCGAGTACCTGTTTTTCTTCAGCATCGTCATGATGTTGGCGTCGTTTGACCACGACCT
>DUKM01000009.1:11152-11616 GCA_013329255.1 Candidatus Poseidoniaceae archaeon
ACATCCAAGGAAGAAAGCGGGACGCTTCGAGGATCAACGCCTGATTCAACAACATCTTTCCAAACGCGAATGTGCATGTCACGATGAGACAAAACGTGATGCACTTCTCCAAGGTAGGCAAGCGAATCAACATCAAGCGTTTCACCCATCACTGGACCCCACATGCCAGCAAGGATACCCGTTGCATCCCGTTGAACAAGTTCTGGCCAACCCCTGGCATCAAGGCGGAGGATGCACATCAAATCAAGGCGTTTCTTTCGCCGAAGGATTGGGGCTGGGTATCGAGCAGGTTCTTTCTTTCCTTTGCACGAAGATGCGATTGGACACAAGGTGCATTTCGGCGATTTTGGCGTGCAGATGGTTGCGCCCAACTCCATAACCGCTTGATTCCAGTTGCCAGCATCCGGCGACCAAAGAACTGCATCAGCCCAAGATTGAACCGATGGAGGCGAAGGCGAGGCGTC
>DUKM01000009.1:12007-21639 GCA_013329255.1 Candidatus Poseidoniaceae archaeon
ACTGCAGCTGCAGTGTATGGGCCTACGCCAGGCAGCGCTTCTAGCGCCTTGGCGGTTGTCGGCAAGAAGCCGTCATGGCCACCGTCGGAACGTGGTGTGCAAACAACTTGAGCGAGGCGGAAAAGTCGACGAGCCCTGCTGTAGTAACCAGCGCCTTGCCAAAGAAACAAGACATCCTCTTCGGTTGACTCAGCCATGCTTTGCACTGTTGGATAACGCTCGAAGATGCGTTGCCAGAACACAACACCGCGACTCACCTGAGTTTGTTGAAGTAAAATTTCAGACAACAAGATGGGCCATGGATCGTTCATTTGACGCCAAGGCAAATCTCGTTGAGATTCTGCGAACCACGCTAATAATGCGTCTTGGTTGAGGCTTGGCGGCATGGAGCGAACCCCTTGGGTCATGCTTCTGTTTGGACTGGGGCCGCTTTCTTTGCTTCAATCGCAGCGTCGTTGGCCTTGATTTGTTCCCAAACAATTTCAGCGATGTCTTTGACTTCCATCTTCGAGTCAATGGCAGAGAGACCATCGCTCACCATGGTCGAGCAGAATGGGCAACCAACAGCAACTGTTTCAGCGCCCGTTTCTGCGATTTCCTTCGCTCGGATGACGTTCACACGCTGGTCTGCGTCTTCTTCCATCCACATTTGAGCGCCACCGGCTCCGCAACAGAAGGATTGCTTTCCGTGCCGTTCGATTTCAACATCCACACCACCAATGGCGTTGCGTGGAGCATCGAGTTCACCGCCAATGCGGCCAAGGTAGCAAGGATCGTGGAAGGTAACCGATGGGTCGTGCTTCGGGTCAGGAAGTTTACCTTCTTGCTGAAGGTGGTTGATGAGTTGCGAGTGGTGCATCACTTCAATGTCCTCGCCACCGTAGTCCTTGTATTCCTTCCCAAGGGTGTGGAAGCAGTGCGGGCACGATGCGACAATCTTTTTGACGCCAATTTCTTCAAAGGTTGCGAGGTTGGTTTCAGCCAGCATTTGGAACAGGTACTCGTTGCCAGCCCGGCGCGCTGAGTCGCCGCTGCAGCCTTCTTGCATGCCGAGGATACCGACATCAAGGCCGGCTTCTTTCATCACGCTGATGGTGTCTCGAGCGACCTTCTTGTTGCGTTCATCGAAGGATGCAGCACAGCCTGCGAAGTAGATGTATTCTGCAGGTTCTGCAACCTTGACGTCCAATCCTTCTGCCCAGTCACCGCGTTCGTGGGCTGGCAAGCCATAGGGGTTCGAATCAGATTCGAGGTTTTCAATGGTCGCCATCAAGGGTGCGATGGTTTCTTCGACGCTTTCGTCAAATTCCATACGCTCCATCATCAAGTGGCGGCGAGCGTCGGTGAGTTTTGGAACGTGATCGATGTAGATTGGGCACGCTTCTACGCAAGCGTGGCAGGTGGTGCACGCCCAGATGGCTTCTTCGCCAAATCGAGCAATGATGTCTTGCGCTGGCGTTTCTCCAGCCATCAACGCTGTTGAGTTATCGTTGGCGTAGTGGCGTACATCGTGAATGATTTGCATGGGGTTGAGCGATTTGCCGCTTTGAAATGCGGGGCAAACGTCTTGGCAGCGAGCGCATGAAGTGCAAGCCCAACCATCGATGAGGTTGCGCCATGTAAGATCGGTGTAGTTGACCGTTCCAAACGATTCGATGTCGAGGTCGTCCAAAAGCACAGCCTTGCCGTCTTCGCCACGGGCCAAGGGCTCCATTGTTGCCATTGGGCGCATATCGTGAAAGAAGACGTTGGGGAAGGCCATGACAAGGTGCATGTGCTTTGAAAGCGGGATGAGGAATAGGAAAGTGGAAATCGCAAGCATGTGCATCCAGTAGGAAGCGACAACCAAGAGCGTGCTTGGCGACATGGTGTCGGCAACCCAAGCGCCAATTGGCTCCCAAGTGGAGGATACGCCTGTTTCGCCTGCTTCGACCATAAACGAGGTCAAGGTGATGGTCATGATCAGCACCAGAATGAAGTTCCCTTCAAGTTGAGATTTCCCCTTGAGTTTCTCAGGGGTGAAAACAACACGCCGAAGCAGGGCAGCGCAGCAACCAATCAGTGCGATGGTATAGCCAGTCTCCACAATGAGGTTCCAAGGACCACGGACAACATCTGGCAGAAGGTTGTGCGAGAACCAATTCGCAGTGGCAAGGTCGAACATGTCGGTTGACAGCATCAAGAAGCCCCAGAACATGAGCACGTGGATGCCACCTGCAATGCGATCTTCGAGCACTCGCTTTTGACCGAGCCAGCCAGTGATGACTTCTTTGATTCGTGCGCCCCAGTTGTCGAATCGGTTGTCAGGAGCGCCGATTAAAACAAGGCGGGATGCCTTGATGACTTGGTAGAGGAAAAATCCTCCGGAGATTGCCCCAAGAACAAGCAAAAGGAGCCAACCCGGCAATGGCCCGTATGACATGAGGAGAGGATGTTCCATGATGCATCACCAAGGGAGCACGGCTCCCATAAATACTGCCAGCGAAATCCAATGCTTGAATGCACCGTCGAGATACCATCAGCGAAGCCGGTGTTTCAACAAGGGATATGAAGCGAGCGTGCATCGTCTCACACAAGGGGGTTGTGAGGATGAAGGTTGAAGCGAGCGCCCCCGGAAAATGCATCCTCTTCGGTGAACACGCTGTGGTTTTTGGACAACCTGCCGTCGCAGTGGCCATTGAACAACGCATCCAAGTGAGCATCGAACCGATTGAGGGCGAGGATTGGAAACTCGAAGGAATGCGATTTGATCCTAAAAAACACCCACACCTCGATACCTTGCGCCACAGATTGTGGCCGTCTGAAGCAGACGCTCCTGCACTGTCCATCCAAGTAAAAGGGGACATTCCACGAGCATCTGGTCTTGGCTCCTCAGCAGCGTTGAGCGTTGCTGCATGCGCTGCACTCCGAGCAGCACGTGGCCGTTGGCTCACAGAACAAGGCAGCGGCACTGAAGCGTGGGCGGAAGGCTATGCAAGCACGGTTCAAGACACCGATGCTTACGGCACCAATGAAGGACCAGAAGTCGGCTTGCGACCATCGAAACTCCAACACAAATCCACCCTTTGCAGTGGCGTTGAAGCGGTGGATGAGGATGAATGCGCACTGCTGGGTCACGCTGTGGAAGCCTCGGCGCAAGGCGGAAGAGCGTCGCCTATGGACGCTTCAACCTGCGCCCACGGCGGCGTGTTGTTGCTCAGTGATGTCATCGAAGAAGGTGCAATTCATCTTTATCAGCGCCAATTGAAAATGAGTGACGCAACGCGAACATGGCAACTTCACGAACTGAACGTACCTCAAAGCGAAAACGAGGTTTACTTGGTGATTGGAAACACCGGCGTCTATGCGCCAACCTCCGCCCAGGTCGCCAAAGTAGCAAAAGCGATCGAACGGAACCCGGAACGAATGAAAGAAATCGAAACCATCGGTGTGATCTCACGCCGTGGTATTTTAGCTCTCAAGCAGGGTGACTTTGAGGCGGTTGGAAGGGCGATGACTGAAAACCAAGTCATGTTGCAAGGCCTTGGCGTGTCATGCCCGGAATTGGACGCACTGGTTCGCGCAGCGGCACCTTCAGCGCTGGGCGCAAAACTCACTGGAGCTGGTGGGGGCGGATGCATGGTTGCGTTAACGAGGGATCCAAAAGCGACAAGTGAAGCCATTGAATTGGCCGGTGGTCGAACGCTGATCTCGACGTTTGGTAACGATGGCTTAAGGGTTGAAATGGCACAAAGCGTGCCGTTTTGGAGTCCTGCATGACAAGTACCCCGCAGTTCCCCGTTTCTGCTGGATTTTACCGGTATGGAGTCTGCCTTTCTTTTATATAGTGGTTATATATGGCTTGCATCATGACTACCGATGAAGAACGTCTAACCGTCGTAAACGTGGTTGCCAGCACACGAGTTGCTGAGGAACTAGACCTACCAGATATCGCAATTCAGTTGAATTGCGAATACGAACCAGAGCAATTCCCTGGTGTTGTGTACAGAGTGACCGAGCCAAAACTCGCCATCCTCATGTTCCGCTCCGGACGTGCTGTGTGCACCGGCGGAAAGAACGAAGACAACATTCACACCGGTATTGAGCGAATGATCAACGATTTGCGCGCTGCTGGAATCGAAACATGGGACCTCGACCAAGTGGAAATTGAAGTTCAAAACATGGTTGCTACCTACGCTTTGCACTACCCAGAGGATTACACTGGAACCGACAAGTTCACCGGCGAACCACAAGCTGGCGTCCCTCGTAAATTGAACCTCAACAACCTCACATTCCACCTGCCATTCGACAAGGTGGAGTACGAACCGGAACAATTCCCTGGACTCATTTACCGCCTTGACTATCCTAAGGTTGTCTGCCTCATTTTCGGCAGCGGCAAAATGGTCATCACCGGCGCTCGGCACAAGGATGAGATCCTCGAAGCCGTTGAGATCATCAAGGACGAACTGGCTGACTTGCTGGAATACTGAATCAAACACACACCTGCTTGCGCAGGAGAAGCGTTGATGTCCTACTGAGCGTGTGGCGTAGCATGCACCCGAGCATCCGCCGAGCCCTTCCGGCGCTCACACTGGTGCTGTTGCTCTTTCTCAGCGTGCAAACCCCTCTCCTTCAGGGAAGCCTGTTTGAGGCACAACCCGAGGCTAAGGCCTCAGCCCAAGACCCCGGTGTCAGCGATGTGCCAACTTGGCGAGTGGGCGACAAGTGGATTTACTCCGGCACTTTTGATCCGACTTTGCTCGTGACAAACACCGGCGTCCAAGCGACCGTTGGCGAAATCTATGGCGACACAACGACCGAGGTCCTCGGCATCACAGAACGCACCGTCGACAACATGTCCGTTTTGGCCTACACGCTCCGATCCTCAGCGAATTTCGACAAATCAGGCGTGTCTCTGGAAGGCTATGATGGCAACGTTTACATCACCTACAGCCAAACTGAATACCTCCGAGTGAGTGACCTTGCAAGCATGCGAAGCGACCTTGACATGTACATTCGATTCGTTCCTTACGGCATCTCCAGCCTAACTCAAATTCTCGGTGACATCACCATCACAACCACCTACAGCCCCGTTTCCGAAACCTATGATTTCCCGTTGCGTCTGAATGAACAATGGACGACAACAACAACCTCTTCGGCCCAATGGTCGGGTGCAAGCGATTACATCACGCCATTTCCGCCGCCCTTGAGCGACACCAACAGTTCCACATGGGAAGCGACAAGCGTTGGAAAACCCAGAAACAGCTTCGGTCAAACCATCGGCTACGGTGGATGTAACGCTTCATACGAGTTGCAATCGGTCAACAGCGATGGTGCTCCCACAGGATACAGATGGTACTGCCCCGAGGTATCGAACTACGCCTGGTTGCACACTGAAGACGACATCGGCCTAACCATCGATTTCAGGCTCAAGCGCTACATCCCGGTTGGTGCCACAGGCGTCGAAGAGTACAGCAATCCGGGGACCCGTGATCCGTGCTTGGCTGTCGAACTTGAAAACCCAATCACCGCCCTCAACACGCCGATGGGCGTTTGGGTAAACGCCTCAGCTTCATGCTTCTCAAGCCCCAGCAACCTCCCTCTTGAATTGCGCCATGAAACAACGGGTTCAATCCAATACGCTTCAACTGCGGCAAACGGAACAGCGTACTTCACCCTCAACGTCGGCGACGCAAGGGACCCTTCGGCTTCGCTGTTGGATTGGGCAAGCCACGGCATTGTAGCTCGCGTCGACCCTTCAACAGAATCGCCCACCACACACGTCGGAGCAAGCACACTCACGCTTGATGAGTTCCTTGTCGGTCTTGACCTCATTGCGAGTGAAGACTTCGCTAAGGTGGTGCGCAACAGAAGCGGCGTGACCACTGAATTGAATTCCCGTTCCGGTTGGAATGTGCTCCCTGGCGACGAATTGCTGGTTGAGGTCGGGGTCCAAAACCGTGGCATCACCACATCAGCAACGAGCACAATTGGCGTGACGGGCCCTGATGGGCAAACAACTTCCTTCGCCCTGCCCCCACTGGCGACCTATGCGGCTCACAAAGTCAATTTCACGTGGATTGTGCCAGCCGATCAAGCCATCGGCGTGGTTCCAGTCACTTGGGAAGCAGACCCTACCAACGTCAACTCAGCAGATGCCAACGCTGGCAACGATGTGGCGCAATTGGCCATGTTTGTCGGACGATTGCCGACCCCGATGTTGGAAAACGCAAGCGCCCTTACCTTGGAGGAAGTGACCCTTGATGCCTCAAACAGCTTCGATGAAGACGGCGGTGAAGTCACCTGTGAATTCAACATCCCCTTCGATGACGGCACCAGGACATGGGATTGGATCGCGATTCCTTCAGACGATTGCATGGTCAACTGGACGTGGGTCGATGATGGAAACTATCCTGTTCAAGTGACCGTTATCGATGAAGAACGAGATGAGTCACAAACCACGCTGATGGCCTCAATTGGAAACCGAGAGCCGAAGATCGAAATTCGCAGCGCTCGAAGTGAGGCCAAGGTTGAACATCCAATCACGTTGTACGCATACGCCAACGATTCAGATTCAGAAGATGTATGGCCCGGTGTGGTCGATGTGTTTTGGCCGGACACCATTTGCAAAGAAGGGTATTACACGCGGGTTTGCACAACCACAGCACCCACCGAAGGGTGGCACACCTTCACCGCTGTTGGGACTGATGATGATTCAGCCAGTACAATGACCACCATTGACATCAAATTCACCAACATAGCACCGCACAGCACAACCATTGGTTTGCTCAAGGATGAATCGTTTATCCTCAGCGATGAACAGCAGATATGGCAACTGGAAGAAGATGAAATCGTCACCGTTCGAGGCCAAGCGTTGGATTCAATTGACGATTTAGAAAGCCTCACTCACACGTGGTGGCCTGACGGACAGGAGCCCTCCCTCATGTACACGTATTCTGGCCGAGTGTCGAACTTCCCGATGATGTGGTCAACCTCAGGCCTTCACACCATTCGATTGGAAGTGAGCGACGCCGATGGTGAATCAAGCACCATCAATGAACGCTGGGTCAATGTTCGCAACGTACCCCCGGTGATTGAACCGCTTGTTTCCATTCTCCCCATCGCAGAAGGCCAATCGATCACCATCACAGGAAACGCTACCGACACACCAAGCGACATAGCGTCACTCGTGCGATGCTGGGATGTCGATCCTGGCATTGACAGCGACGACATGGGTGGAGCGGATGACGACTGTGATATCAAGGGCGACGTGCTCACATACGCCTGGAACCGCAGCGGTTCGCATACCATCATCTACCACGTCACGGATGACGATGGAGCACAAACAAGCGAAGTGTTAACCCTCGAAGTGCTCAACATGCCACCCATTGTCAGGTTGCAAAACTTAGCGTGCATGGCCTTGCAAACTTGTGTCCTCAGCGCACAACAAACCATTGATTCGGCCAACGACATCGGTTCACTCACCGTAGTTTGGGACCTCGACATTACGATTGACAGCAATGGGGACGGCATCAAAGACAACGACGCTGACCTTGTTGGAACCACCGTACAGCATGTGTTCCGCACCTCTGGCAACGTGCGAGTGAAAGCAATTGTTTGGGATGAAAACCCAGAGCGCCCTGGTCAAGCAACGATGATCATCGATGTGGCCCCCCCTCAACGCAACTCACTCGAACAAATCAGCGCCGGTTTGATTGGTGAAGAAGCAAACTCTCTAGCCCAAATGGGCCTTTTGATCGGTGTGTTGTTGCTTTTGGCTTTGTTGACGAGGCGAAGAAGAGGCGGCAATGAAACACCATGGGCCGAAAATGAAAGCGACATGATGGATGATGTGTTCGACACCCCTTCAATGATTGAAGAAGCGCAGACAAGAAGGCCTTCAGCACCACCATCAATGAATGCCTTTGCTCCGAAGATTGCGCCAATGGAACCAACTGTTCCAGCTGACAAAACGGTACCAGAAATTAACAGCCCGGTCTCGAATGAACCTGCACAACCCGGTCCAGCACTGCCCGAAGGCGGCTTACCTCCGGGCTGGACAGCAGAGCAATGGGGTCATTACGGCCAACAGTACCTTGAGGCGCAAGGTTCCCAAACAACCGCCTTTACCGGCGCGGGCACCGACCTCAAGTAGGAGTACTTCCTCGGGAAACCATGACTCAACTCCGGCCGATTGTTCTTGGCTTGATATTCCTCATGTTTGCCTCTCCGTTTGGAGCCATGGTGACGTCTTCAAATTTCCTTGAAGAAGAACGCGAATCAATGAACGCAGAGGGATGGGACCGAGACATCGATGTGCCCACCTGGCGCATTGGCGACGAATGGATCTATGACACAAAATTTGACGTGGCTCAGTTGATTGCCCAAGCCAACGTTTCCGCCTCACTCAACACCCTTACTGGAGACACAACATACACCGTTGCTGACATTCTCTTCATCACGGTTGATGGTGTGCAAACGCTTGCTTACAGCCTGGACATCGACGGCGACTTCACCTCTGGTAACAGCGGTGCTACCCTCGAAGGCGTGAGCGGCCGACTCAACATTGGCTACCAAGGCGAAGACCTCATCCGAGTTCGTGACCTTGCAGTCATCAATTCTGAGTTCACACTCGATGTGAAATTCAGACCTTTCAATCTAGGATTCTTGGAACAGGACATTGCGGAAATCACCTTCGATACAACCTACCTCGCTCCAAAAGAGAAGTATGACTTCCCAATTCATCTTGGTGACCAGTGGTACATGCCGTTCCAGTCTGGAACCTCTGTTTCAGGATCTTCGGATTACTTCGACCCGAGCGAGTTTGACACTGCTGGCCCTGAAAACGCCAGTTGGCAAATCACGGCCAAAGGAACCCCGACCGATGGTGCAAGCAACATCGATTACACCGGATGTGGCGACTCATACAAAATCAATGAAGTCAATGAAACCGGCGTCTCTGCCGGTTACAATTGGTACTGTCCAGCCGTTCGTTACAACTCATGGATCAGTGTATCAAATGCAGCTGGTTTCACCATTGACTGGTTGTTGAAGGAATACAATCCAACCGACTCTTACGGGGTTTCTGCTTCATCCACGCCCGGCACCCGGAATGTGGACATCATCGTGGACATGCAATTTTTGGCCACCTTACCAGATTCTGAACAAACGGTTACAGCGACCTATTTGACATCCCCGGGCAATGCGCCTCAAGCCAATAAGAACCTGCAACTTCGCTATGAATTGGATTCGTACCTGGCCAGCCCAACAACGGACGGGAATGGAATAACTACCAATCAACTGAATGTTTCAACGGTTGTTGACAGCACGCCTTCAAGCGATGATTTCACCAGCAATGGTGTGATCGTATGGGACCCAGCAACCGACATCATTGGTGCGACAACCGTCGTCATCGACTTGACCGTTGTCGGCATTGACCTCGTTGCCCAAGCTGATTCGATTATTGTCACTCGCATCCGCGACGGTGAATCTTCCATCTTGAGCAAAGTTACGGGTTATGCAGCGCTCCCAGGCGACCTGATTAGTTTCTCAATTCCTGCTCAAAACCGAGGTGTTCTCACTTCACCGGCAACCGAAATTGAAGTGACCACTCCTGACGGAACAAGCATTCGTGAAAACATTCCTGCTATACC
>DUKM01000009.1:22024-24009 GCA_013329255.1 Candidatus Poseidoniaceae archaeon
TCGTTCACGGTTGACCCGGATCAACTTGTCACTGAAGATGCCAATCGAAGCAACAATGACGCTCAAATCAACATCTTCATCGGACGTGCACCAACTGCTTCCCTCAACGTGGATTCAGGCAAATACACCTTTGAGAACATCACGCTGAACGCAACAGAAAGTTTCGATGAGGACGGCGGTGAAGTCAATTGTAAATTCGAAATCGAATCTCGCCCCGGCTTGATTGATGTGCTTGAAACTGAAGATTGCTGGGCCCAATGGAATTGGACCGATGATGGCCAATGGAGCGTGAGACTCATCGTAACCGATGAAGAACTCGATGTTGACATCATAGAATACAACGTCACAGTCCTCAACCGAGATCCATACCTCAATCTCTCCGTCGTGCAAAGCATCGACGTCGAGCAGAAGGTGACAATTGACGCAACCGACAGCGGCGACACAGACACCGTTTCCCCTCCAGGCCAACAGGTAAGCATCTCTTGGCCGGGTATGGCGTGTGAAGAAGGATTGACTCAACCGACCTGCACCATCACGCCAATGGCGGAAGGCATCATGATGATCACCGCTGTTGCCACCGATGATGACGGGGCAACCACGACAGTGGAGACTCAACTCGATGTGCTCAATGTAGCACCAACCCTCGCTGCACCGGAACTTTGGTACGGTGGAGCGAACCTCAGCATGGACACCACTGGTGTTTGGAACTTGGATGAAGACCAAGTCGCTTTGTTGAGGATTAGCGCTGATGACACGCTCTCGGATCGAGACGACATCAACATCGAATGGTCGCCTTCAGATCGAGATGTGAACTGGACTGAAACCACAAGAGGCCCTGCTTCAACCGCTACGGTCTCATGGCCCGATTCAGGCATGCACAACATCTCAGTTGTGGCTTACGACGACGATGGTGCTCAATCAGCCACCAAAACGGCCATGGTGAACATCCGAAACGTAGCCCCAACCATCACAGGGCTTGGCTCTGATGTGCCGATCCTTGAAGATGCAAACGTAACCTTCTCGGCCGTTGTTGACGACACTGCCTCAGACCTTGACAGCCTTGTTGTGTGCTGGGACATGAACGCTGCCATCGACAGCAACAGCGACGGAAACCCCGTTAATGACTGTGAATTAGAAGGCCTCGAAATCACCTCTGCTTGGACAACTCGCGGCATCCGTCAAATCACGGCGACGGTCACCGATAACGATGGTGCTCAAGCCCTTGCTTCTGTCAACGTCAGCGTGCAAAACTTACCACCTTCAGCGACCATCACCAATTCAACAAGCGTAATTTCACTCATGGAAGGCGAAAACATCACCCTCTCAGGAATGACTTCTCGAGAAACCGCTGGGGACAAATTGAACCTGATCTATCAATGGGACAGCAGCCATTACGATGCCGATCTCGATGGAAAGAAAACAGGCGATGTTGATTTCACAGGGCCAATGTACACCATTGAGGATCTACCTGCCGGCCAATGGACCGTCCAGTTAACGGTCACCGATGACGATGGGGAATTCTCAATCGCAACAATACAACTCACCGTGACCGAACGACCCGCTGACGGATTTATCGAATCAGTGAGCAGCGCCATTGGCACGGTGCCAACAGCCATCATCGGTGGGCTTGGTCTCATCGTGATCTTGCTCGCAGGATTCCTGCTCTTGACAAGAAAGCGCAGTGGCGGTGATGTTGACGATTTCTCCAATTTCTCATCCATGCCGACAGGTACACCACCAGCGCCAACAATGGCAGAGGCACCTCAAACGCCAGCCCCCGATTACGCACCACCTGCGGCTCAGCAAGACATCTACGCTCAAGCAGGCTACCAACAAGCAGCAAGCCCGAGCATGACACAGGAACAAATGTTCGCACCGACTCAAACCTATGCCGCTCAACCGGCTGCGGCTGTGAGAGAAGACCCATTCGCTGCAGTGGCTGCAAATCCATTCGGAGCACCACAACCGCAACCCGCTGTCGTGCA
>DUKM01000009.1:24346-26881 GCA_013329255.1 Candidatus Poseidoniaceae archaeon
TGCAACCTGCTGTCGTGCAACCTGTGGTCCAAAACGCTGGCCCACCACTTCCAGCCTCTGGACTGCCTGAAGGTTGGTCGATGGAACAATGGGGTCATTACGGACAACAATACCTCGCTGCGCAACAAGGACAACCTGCTGCAATTCAACCGGCAACTACTGATAGCACACCCGCATCTCCGGTATCGGACATCTCTGGATTGCTCGACGATCTAGATTTGTGAACGGTGAAAACATGGCAAGTCTCTGGCAATTTTTTGGACTCCCAGACCCTGAAGCGGGTCAAACTTCCAAGAGGCAGAGGGACGAGCCGTCAACACCCGTTGAAACTCCAACGGTTCAGCAACAGATTGCACCAATGCCAAACCCTTTGCCCGAACCAGTGACGACCTTGCCAGAACCTGTTGGCACCACACCACCTCGGAAACTCGTCCCTCTTGGATGGACTGGCCCTCTCACCGCAGATGGCGAACCCTTCCACGACCTAGGTGCCTTGACGAGCCCACCACCTATGATTCCAAACAGGGCTCTTCGCTACGTTGCACCTGATCGGATGAATCGATTGCCAACCCGTGGTGTGGCTTCTCGAATCGCTCAAGGCGATACCGTCATCGTAGATTTGAGGCCTCTCGTCCACATGGACACGCACCAAAACGTATGCAGAAGGGAACTAAAGCAATTGAGCGATGACATAGGTGTAGGTGTGTTCGCTCTTGATGCTGAAGACAAATTACTTCTCTTGCCTGGAAAGGACGTAACGGTTGAAATGCACAACCATGAACTTGGTTTGATGCAACTGCTGAAGCATTAACATCGGCAACGAGTTTATACCAATCCCAGAAGAGTGGGAACATAATGACTCGTCTTGAGAGCATTCGGACCAGCACGACTGGATCCTACCTCGGACTTTACGTGACTTCATGCATTTCTACCGCCATGTTTGGAATTGCCATGGGGTGGCATTTCTTGACGGAATCACTGTTTTTCGATTTGATTCAATCGCAATACCAGCTCATGCTCTACGTCCTCATCACTTGGACATGCTTTGGTTGGCTGATGTGTTTGATCGCTGGTATTGGTTTTGACATCCTCCCACTGATTCATGGTTCAAGCCCGTTCCATGAAGACGCTTTACGTCAATTCATACTCATGAATTTCGCCGGGCAGACCATTTTATTCATTTCAACCTTCATGAATACAGCCGAGCAAATTCAGGAATTTGCCACGATTGGGATTTCTTTTCTCTGCATCGCCGTGATCCTCTTGGGACGGCCAGGGCGCCGGTTGTATCGTGACTCAAAAATGGAAACTGATGGCGATGAGGTTGGTACAGTTTCGCTTGTTCCGGGGTTGGCATTCCCATTCTTAGGTGGCCTCATTCTTGTTTGCTGGATGTGGAGGGGCACGCCTGGAATGCTTGAACTCGGCCGAAGTGTGATGATCATGCTTTACGTTCTGTTTACGTTGATCATGATCATCAGCCATTTCAACCGCCGATTGAACTGGCACATTCTCGCCCCAGAGAAAATCTCACTTCGTATTCGAGGGTTTTTCTTTCTGTGCCTCTTGCACATTCTGTTCGCATTCCTCAGCGGCCGAGAAGCAACTGAGTCTGACACCCTCATCAATCAAATGAACAATTACACCCTCGGGATGGTCCTGTTTTACGCCTTTATTGTATGCAATCCACTCTCGATTATCAAAAAGGCTTGGACAGGTGAACGAATGGCGCACAATACGCTCATCTTGGCAGCTTTGTGCATGCTTCCATTCTCGGCGTTTCACGCATTCAATTCTGCATCCTACCTCGACCGTCCCGGCTCACCGGGCTATGCCACCTTCATCAGCACTTCCGCTCTGCTGGCCATATGGGGCTACTCTCAGTACCTCCATCTTGATCACTTGCACATCAACATCCACAAACGCAAATCAAACATTCCGTTTATGGCGTGCTTTCTCATTGGATTCACAGCGATTCAAGTGCTCTTCATCAAGAATTGGTTTGAGTTAGGATCAACTGATTTGGAACAGAAGATCTGGATCATCAGCTTGGCAACAGGTTCTGTCCTGATGGTGTTCAATTTGTTGCGACAGACCATGTTGAGTTTTGAGACCTGGCACCGAGTACCAATGTTCTACGGAAGGTACATTCAGAACTCATCCGACGATTGAATTCAGCACGTCCAACGCTTCTTTTGGGATGCCAAGAACCGTTGTGGAATCGCCATCGATGACACGAGCGAATTGGCCCATGGGTCCTGCCAAATCATAGCCTCCTGCTTTACCTTTCCACGAGTCATTGAGCACCAAATCCACAAGAGTTTCATCGGGTAATTCATCCATTTCCACCACCGCATATTCAACAAAATATCGCCAAGTCCCATGGACGAGCAGGCCCGCAGCGGACCACACTTGGTGGCGCCGTCCTGAAAGGCGGTGGAGCATGGTTGCAGCGTGAACGGCGTCTGTGGGTTTTCCAATGAGGGCGTTGACTTCATCCGGATCTGAGAGCACAGTATCGCACACCATTACAAT
>DUKM01000009.1:27260-30228 GCA_013329255.1 Candidatus Poseidoniaceae archaeon
TGCGATTGTGCCTGACGAGCGCGGTGTTTCATCCACCCCTTCAAGCCCCTGACAATGCACGTTTGGAAATCGTTCCCTTACCATCGCCGCTCTGCGGGGTGATTGGGATGCTAACCACAGTGATGGCATGGGATTCAAACCATCGTAACAAGCCCATGCCATTTACTTTTTTCATTCGATTTTACCACCCTTCTGCCAAAGAGCGCAAGGGAGAGTTTGAAGTCTTGACCTGCCTTGCAACAAACGGTGCCGGCATGAGCGACGTTGAAAGAATCCCCACACACATTGAAGGATTGGACGAGAATATGCAAGGCGGCGTCCCACAAGGGCACATTTGCATTGTTGCAGGTTCTTCCGGTGCAATGAAGTCAAGCCTGACTTTTTCGATGCTCTACAACGCCGTGCTTTACGGCGAAACCAGTGGCATCTATGTCACGCTCGAACAAGGAAAGGATTCGTTGCGCTCGCACATGGCAAACATGGGCATGAACGTGGACGATGCTCGCGTTCGAAACCGCATTGCAATTATCGATTTGTCAGATTTGCGAGTCGAGCTTGACAAGCAAGGCATGAGCGACCGAGTCGATTGGATGGGCCAATTGATCAAGCAACTCACCTCGTACCGAGAAGCAATCGGATTCGAACTTCTCGTTTTCGATTCGCTTGGAGCGTTCTTTACCCTGACCAAGATGGAGAACCCACGAGATGAAATTTTCCGCCTCTTTGAAGCTGTACGCAGGCTCGGCTTGACGGCGTTCTTCATCTGTGAAATGACAGGAGACGACCACAAGCAGTTCGGTGAATATGGTGTAGAAGATTACCTCTCTGACGGTGTTATACACTTGGTTATGGAACGAACTGGCGATGAAGTGAACCGAAAACTCGGCATTGTCAAAATGCGACACACGCGCCACAGCCTCGGTTACAAACCCTTCAACTGGAAGGAAAACGAACAAAGATTCACCATTCTTTGAAGCAATCACTCAACCGTGACCGACTTCGCTAGGTTTCTTGGACGATCAACATCACAGTCCAACGCAAGTGCGGTGTGGTAAGCGATCAGTTGGAGTGGTACAACCGTCAACAATGGTGACAGCAGGTTGTGAACCGGTGGAACTGCAATGCACACATCGCCTTCTTCCGCAATGTCGTCGCCTGCTTCATGAATCAAGATGATCTTCGCCCCTCGAGCACGGCATTCGTGAATCGCCGATACGGTCTTGGTTTTGACGTGGTCGTTTGGTGCGATGAAAATGACTGGACTGCCTTCTTCCAACAGGGCGATAGGACCGTGTTTCATCTCACCTGCAGGATAAGCAAGGCATGGGATGTAAGCAATTTCCATCAATTTGAGCGCGCCTTCTTGAGCGACGGGTGCAGAGATTCCACGCCCAAGGAACAGAACGCTTTTGGCATTCTTCACGAGTTTGACTGCTTCTTCAATTGGCCCTTGATTCTCCAAGTATTCTTCCACAAGGTGTGGCACTTGTTGAAGGCCGTGAATCAGTTCGATACCTCGTTCCTTACTGATGTTGCGAGAGCGACCGACTTGGAGGGCAAACATGGTCAGCGCTGCGACCATGTTCGAGAAGGCTTTGGTGGAAGCAACGGCTTGTTCAGGACCTGAGTGAATGTAAACGCCTTGACGGCACAAACGAGCGATTGAGGAGCCGACCACGTTCACTACGCCATGGACATTGCCGCCTTTGAGTTGAATTTCCTTTATTGCCGAGAGCGTGTCTGCGGTCTCTCCGGATTGAGTCACCGCAAAATGAAGGGCTGCTGGATTGATGACAGGATCGTTGTGCCTAAACTCGCTCGATATGTGAGCAACTGCAGGGATTCGAGCCAACTTCTCAATCAGCAATTGTCCAATTACAGCGGCGTTGTAGGAAGTACCGCAGCCAAGCAAACGAACATGGGGGATCTTAGCCATAGACGCTGGGGTGAGTTTTAGCCCACCGAGTCGCCCACTGCCACGAGATCGGTCTAAGCGACCACTGATGCAATGTCGAAGAGCGTCGGGTTGTTCATAGATTTCTTTGAGCATGAAATGTGGGAAGTCACCGAGTTCCGACTCGCCCCAATCCGATTCAAGCGTCGTGCTTTTGGTCGAGCTTTTGCCCCCTTTGAGGGTTGATAACTTGACCGAAGTGGCTGTTATGGTTGCAATATCTCCATCTTCGAGGTAAATCACCTGCTGGGTGTGGGCCGTCAGTGCGTGTGGGTCACTGGAAATGAACATCTCATCAACGCCTTGGCCGATGATCAGGGGTGAGCCATTGCGGGCGCAGATGATGGTGTCATGCTCTTCAAACAAGGCGCATATTCCCCAAGTACCACGCACCTGATGAAGCGCACGGCGTACCGCTTCTTCCGGATTGTTATCGACCGAAAGTTCACGTTCAATGATGTGAGCCAGCGCTTCGGAATCAGTTTCGCTCAACAGGTCCACACCTTGTACGGAAAGCGAGCTTCGCAGCATTCTGGCGTTCTCGATGATTCCATTGTGAACGATGACAACCTTGCCTTGAGCGGATGGGTGCGGGTGTGCATTTTCGTCTGTGACGCCACCGTGGGTCGCCCAACGGGTGTGTGCAATGCCAATATGACCGTCGATCTTGTCTGGCAAAACGGAACGTAATTCCTGTACCTTGCCGACTTTTTTGTGCACTGCAATGGTACCGTTTTTGACAGCAATTCCCGTTGAGTCATAGCCGCGATACTCAAGACGACGCAGTCCCTCAAGAAGCAAGGGAGCCGCTTGGTGAGGCCCGATGTATCCAAAAATTCCACACATAATTTCACCTCAGCACTGAACCGTGTTCGAACAAATCGGGCAAGATACCTTTCTCAGCGTCATGTCCTTCACGGTGAATTTAGCATTGCATTCGCTGCAGACAACGTCGCGTTGTGGTGGAGCAATGTTCGGCAATGGAGGCAAGCCACCAAGCAAGGGAAGCCCATC
>DUKM01000009.1:30610-34137 GCA_013329255.1 Candidatus Poseidoniaceae archaeon
CATCAGGTTGGAGAAGCGGCAAGGGTGGCAATGGAATCGATGCTGCAATTTCTGCAAATTCTCGTTGCTGCTTGCGCTGCATTCTGCGGTTCAGCCGTGCGTTTCCTTCACCGGACTCCGCTTTGGCTTCGAGGCTTTCGGAAAGGCTCTGTTCCTCATCTTCCAGCAAGATGGTTGGCGCACTAGAAGACACGACAAGTTCCTCCGCCTCTGTATCGATGGCCAACAAAGGCCCTTCATCATCCTCGGGTAGAATCATCAATTCGATACTTTCATCGCCTTCAACGAGCACTTTCGTTGCCACGTACACTTCGTGTTCTTCGGAGCGGGCGCGCCGGATGGACACAACAACCAGAAGAAGGAAAAGGGCAAGCATGAGCCCTGCAACTCCAACAATGGTGAGTTTCATTTCTTGAGAACCTGGCAGTGGTGCCAACAACACATCGAGGAAACTGCTGTCATCGTCAATGGGCCCGTCATCGCCGGAGAGGGAAGCAAGGGTTCGAAGTTTGAGCGAGCCTGAAGCGGTCGACAGCATCACGATTCCATCGTATTCCATTCCAGCATACCCTTCAAGGAAGCCTTGAGCCATAAGATTCGACATGCCTTCGATGGATTCATGATCTGCGTTTGTGAGCAATCCATAGCGAGTTGTTGGACCAAAGGTGTTGATTTCATCGTACATGATTTGAACCCCGTGGGCTGTAGCGTGCATCTTGATCTCGAGCACACCAGGCGCTTCAATCGTCGAGGCTTCGTCCACTGTCCAGGCGTTGTCGGTTACGGCATAGGCGACATTGGCATCTCGCCCTCGCCCTTCAATCCAAGCAGCAATGAGAACATCATCACCATTTGACTGCTTGACGATGAGGTGAGCCTTTGAGGCTTCATCCCCAATTGAAGATTGGAAACTCCAAGAGGACAACGTAGGTTCTCCGTGCGTGTACATCAAACCGACACGGTTGATGCCTGAAACATCGTCCCTCATCTCTTGATAGATGATGTGTAAGTTTTCCTCACCGTAGCCAATGGCCAATGGATCGCCTTTCGAGGGGCGGATGTCGATATCTGAGAGGACATTTGTAGGGTTGCCCCAACTGGTAGGGCTGTCTGGGTTGTTTGAAACAAGGGTGAAGATTGATGTCACATCTTGCCATGATCCGGATGTCGCAATGTCCCGATGGTAACCAGCGAGAACAACAGTGTCCTCATATTCTGCCATCGCGAGGCCCCAATAGGAACCTTCAGACAATTTTTGCGAGGGCATCTGATAGTGTACGGGGGTGTTCATTTCCACCTTTGAGAGTGAAGTCATACCGATGTTGGTGAGCGTGTAACCATCTGCACTGATGCTTTTGCGAGTCCAAGCTGCATGAATCAAGCCATCTGAGCGTTCAAGCACGGCCAATTCGCCGCCCCACATGTCTTCAAGCAACAAGTCGGTTTGGACCGCCATCGAAGGCGTGATGCTTCGAACGTGAAGTTCGCCATCGATGGTGGTGAACAGCAGAGCCCCTTTTTCAAGCCCAATGAACTTCACAGGCACCTCGCCGCTGGCGAGGTCGATGCTAACTTGAGAACCAAGCGAAAGATCGTCCACCACGACGGTGAACCTGTAATTGCTAAATTCAGCCTCTACACCGTTGCCTTGCAACGACGCTTTGAATTGAACTGCGCCAACTGTTTCGCTGGCATTGATGGCGAAGCTGACGACATCATACCCGGAACTTGTGTCTGAACCCGGAACGACCAAGATGCTCTCGGTCCCAAGTCGATCAAAACCGTCAGCACTGTTGGACCACCGGTAGAGCTCCATAGTCAAATCAGTAGCATCGGTTTGCCCCAAGTTATCGACCCGAAGCCTGAGCATGTAGGGTTCATCGGGTACAGGGATGTTCGGAAGCGAGGTCACAGCACCCGGCAAGAACCGAAGCATGGCTTCAACAGGGCGTTCTTCAACTTCGAAAGAAAAAGTATAGAGGTTGTTCTCCGGTGTTGGGTCTGCGTGCTGCGATGTTGGATCGACCACGATGGATACTTCTTGTGTACCCGGCTCAGTGGCCCACCAGTAGAGGGTGATTTGTCGGCTTTCCCCTTCGTTGAGAATGGATATGCTGGTTTCAGAGGGGTAGGTTTCCGAACTTGATCCATCGGCATTGAGTCGGACATAAACATCTGTAGCATCCAAATCTCCCACATTTGCGATTGTAAAGTCAATTTCGAGGACCGTTCCCGCCACAGCAGAGTAGACCGGTAAGCCCTGATCCATGATTTCAACCGAACCTTGGAAGACAAAGTCAGGCGCTGCAGGTTGATTGTCGACGGTATAGGTTCGCCGAACGGTGTCCGTGGCGACCCCACTATCGTTGACCATTCGGAAACTGAGGCGATGTGAACCGTCCTCAACGCTGTTGGAATTCCATGTAAAGGACCAATCTTGAGACCCTACTTCGAGGAATTCGAGCTCTTCTCCAAGCAACCATTCACCGCTGCCAACCTTGAATTCCAAACGGTCATGCTCCAGTCCTTCCACTGTTCCAGTAAACTCAACCGATCCTTCGAGGGCAGTTCCGGCGGAGGGGCCTGCAAGTGTCACAGCCATTCGCGCTAAATTCACGAAACGAACTTCGATCGATGATTCTTGCCCGTCGTCGCTGATGGCTCGAGCGAGCACGAGAACGTATTCTTCATCTTGGCGAATCCAATCGGATTTGATGGAAATGTCAAGGAACCAGTTGTCAACATCGCCTCCGGCGTCAACCCAGCCTTGCAATTCACGGACTGTGCCGGATTCAAGGTGTTGTTCGATTCGAACCTGTACGCTATCGTAGGCTCCATCATCACCGTCAACAGCGGTACCAGAGATTCGTGAGCGATCCCCTTCAATCCACCACGTGCCGTTTGACGGTTTTTCCGTGGTGACGTGGTCGCCAGATCCATTTCCTGTTGGAGGTGGATCGATGACACCGCCACCGCCTTCAAGGGGCGTGCATGAACGTTCAAGCACGGTGTCAATGGCGCATGAAGCATCGATAAGTCCGAAGCCCCACTCTGCGTTCCAACGGTTTGAAATGGAAGGTTCTGTAGCCGAACCTCGCTGTTCAGAAGAGTTCCTCAGAATGTCTTTGACTTCCTGAGGTGTGAGTGAAGGTTCTGCTTGGAGCATGGTGGCAACCACTCCAGAGGCAATTGGAGTTGCCATGCTGGTTCCGTCTTTTTCATCGTATTCATTGCTGGCTAACGGCCGTCCTGGTTGACCTGGGAACGATGAGCCCGTTTGGGCTGTTGCGGACATGATACCAGACCCGAAGGAAGTGATGTCGGGCTTGAGTTCATCCCATTCGTCGTCATCACCATCGTCTAAACGAGGTCCTGTGTTGGAGTAATCTGCGACGTTGTCATTTGATCTGTTGACGGTGCCGCGGTCTGTTGCTGCGCCCACTGAAATGGCTTTGTCTGAACTTGCTGGTGATGGGACGCGATTGGTTCCGTCGTTGCCCATGGCGACCACGCAAACGATTGAGGCG
>DUKM01000009.1:34569-34826 GCA_013329255.1 Candidatus Poseidoniaceae archaeon
CCTCGGCTTGAGGCGTTGTTGCCCCAGTCGGTGTTGACGTTGTTGATGATCCATTGAATGCCATTCAGAGAGGCTTGTGAGTTCGTGCCACCGGTATCGGTCAAGACCTTGACGTCGACCAAATAAGCGCCGGGTGCTGTGCCCATATGAACTCGGCTTGAATCTCCGGTTCCAACAACTGAGCCAGCCACGTGAGTTCCGTGGCCGTTGCCGTCATCGGGGTCTTGGGTTCCATCCGTTGCTCCTGCTGAAGACGT
>DUKM01000068.1:0-826 GCA_013329255.1 Candidatus Poseidoniaceae archaeon
ACGTTTGGGAGGGTACGGAACACCGCTAAATCTTCAATCGATTGAGCCGATGAACCATCGGTGCCGGTGTGGGTTCCGCCGTGGCTGCCACATAGGTGGACAGCCAAATTTGGACGGGCAATTCCGTTTCGCATTTGCTCGAACGCTCGTTCGGTAAAAATAGCGAATGTGCTGGCGAATGGAATGTAGCCAGATGCTGCCATGCCGGCTCCAACGAGGAGCATGTTCTGCTCACCAATACCACATGAAACGGTTCGTTCTGGATGTGCTTTTCTAAAGTGGAGGGATTTGGTCGATTTGCCCAAATCTGCTTCAAGAACAACCACTTTTTCGTTGTCAGCTAGGTCCAACAGTGCTTGGCCGTAGCCATCACGGGTTGCTGCCATTCGTGTCATGCTTCCACCTCGCCCAGTTCGATCATTGCTTGTTTGAATTGGTCATCATTTGGTGCTGCACCGTGGAATGCAGGGTTGTTTTCCATGTAGGATATGCCGCCACCTTTGATGGTGTGAGCGATTAAAATCGATGGTCCGTTCGAGTTCTCTTCGGCTTCCAAGAAATCGAGACCTTCCATGATCTCTGTCATGTTGTGACCATCGATTTCCTTGACGTTCCATCCAAAGGCACGCCATTTTGCGGGGATGTCAAACATTCGCATTTGCTCTTCACAAAAGTCATCGTTTTGAATTCGGTTTCGGTCGAGGATCACCTTGAGGTTGCCCAATTCGTGATGGGCGGCAGCCATTGCCGCTTCCCAAACGCTTCCTTCTTGCATCTCACCGTCGCCAATCATGACGAATGCGCGCCGTTCGCTCTTGTCGAGTCG
>DUKM01000068.1:1209-2408 GCA_013329255.1 Candidatus Poseidoniaceae archaeon
CACCATTTCATATCGACGTGACCTTGACAAACGCCACCTAGCACTCGGTATGATTTGAGGTCTTCATGGCTGATGAATCCCATTTCAGCAAGGATTGCATACATGCCTGGTGATGCGTGACCTTTGGATAAGATGAAACGGTCCCTGTCGGCCCACTTAGGGTCGTCTGATCGCACCCTCATCCGAGTGGAATAAAGGGCTGCAAGAAGGTCGATTTCTGAAAGCGAACCACCAGGGTGGCCTGCTTGTGCACGGTACACCATCTTTACAATTTCAACTCGACACTTTCGTGCGATTTCTTCAATATCTTCGATGCTCGTGGACATGTGTTCCCCTGCTGTTTAGACGGCCTTCACGGACGCCCTTTGATGGTTGTGCCCGCGAATGACTGGGGATTTCCCTCATTCTTTGGCAGGAGGGAGCAGGGCTGTGACAAATCTGTGGTACACATCGTTGAGCACCCTAAGCGCGTCGCTCAGCAAGTTGCCACCCTTTGGTAGGGCCCGTGTGGCCAGCCAAATGAAGACGGCAACAAACCATCCAAAGAAGGCCAATGACAACAAATTGTTGAGCGTCACAACGCCGAAGATTTCTGGCAAGCGGATGTCCATCACGATGAGGACAGCAATAAAGACGCCAAGGATGGATTCCCCAGCGATGAAACCGGCTCCAATGAGCACCCCTCTATTTTCTACTTCTTTTGCAGCCTTCTCCGCTTGTGGCGAAGGGCTTCCGGAAAGCGACCCGTCAATTCGGAGGTGAGCGGTTCGCAATGCAAAGTAAGAAATGATTCCACCAAGCATGATTGGGACAGAAAGACCCAACGGGAGGTAAATTCCAATGGCTACCGACATCACCGGCATTCGCAGGTAAATCAAAACAATGGCGATCAAGGCTCCCAAGGTTACCATTTGTAAATTCAAATCTCCGCCAAATGCCCCTTGGACAATTGCGCCGATGAGTTCAGCTTGTGGCGCAAACAAAGCGTTTGTGCAATCGTACTGTTCGTCAGCAACAAGGCCTAGATTTGTGTTTGCACAGGCTGTTCTGGAAATTTGGAAAGCGTTGTGCAAGAGTGCGAGGGTCGGGCCAATAACGATAGCACCGGTGATCACACCGATGATTTCTGCGATTTGTTGACGCCAAGGTGTTGCGCCAACCATGTGACCTGTCTTCAGATCCTGCATCACGTCTCCTGC
>DUKM01000068.1:2808-3530 GCA_013329255.1 Candidatus Poseidoniaceae archaeon
ATGTCCCCCACAACCCAAACAAGAGCCACGGTAAACAACAGGGTCGCGATGGTCATTCCAGATACGGGTGAATTCGAAGAACCAACAACGCCAGCAATGTAGCCAGCAACCGCTGCGAAGAAAAAGGCTACGACGGCCAAAAAGAGTGCCCCGGCTAGAGCCAAAACGAGCGATCCAGTTGATTTCCAGTAGTACAACATAGTGAGCACAACCAAAACCCCACAGAACATGATGACCTTGTCGAGGGGCAAATCAATCTCTGTTCGCAAAAGTTCTTCGTCGCCTTCTTCGCTCTTTTTCAAAGCCTTAGACAGTCCAGTGATGATCGTCTTTCGCATCGACCAAAGGGTGTACACCCCGCCAACGACCATGGCTCCAACCCCGACGTATCGGATTTGTTCGGCCCAAATCCCATAGAATCCTTCGACCAAGGTCTCAGAATTTGGCCATCCGTGAATGAGCCCGTACATGGGCACGAGCAATCCAAAGCCAATCACGCCACCGAGGAAGATGAAGGAAGCGATTCGAACGCCTACGATGTAGCCCACAGAAAGCAAGGCAATGGACAAATCCATGCCTGCATACAACCGAGTCCCGAGGAAACCCACCGCTGATTCAACGGTGTGATGCGTGACTTCGAACCCTTTGACCATGAGCCCATAGATTGCACCGATTCCGAGAGCGTACAGAATAGCAAGCGCACCTTCGCCTCCTTCCTCTCC
>DUKM01000068.1:3910-4868 GCA_013329255.1 Candidatus Poseidoniaceae archaeon
AACAGCCGTCGCAATGCGATGGTGAACATGGTGCCGAGAAGACCGCCCAATGTTGCGATGATCAGTGTGTCCATCCATTGAATATCGTCCCATAATCCAATGACAAGCAGTGCTGGTACGGTGAAAATGATGCCTGCGGCAAGTGATTCACCCGCACTGGCCATCGTTTGGACTGCGTTATTCTCCAAAATACTGACGTCCGAAAAAATGGTTCGAAGAATAATCATCGACATGACGGCAGCGGGGATGCTGGCTGAAACGGTCATCCCTGCGTAAAGCCCGAGGTAGGCGTTTGCGGCGGTCATCAGAATCCCAAGAAGCACACCAACCACGATCACACGCAATGTCAACTCAGGCGGCGATTCAGAGGCCGGAATGTAGGGGTGATGTTCCGCGCTCATTGACTGCTCCAATGGGAACATGTTGTTCAAGACATCGATGGAGGCAAGTTGGAATGCCCACCATTATTATCATAAGTCAACCATAGAACGGAGGATGGGGGAGTCCCTCCCCTTGGGTGATTAATTATGGTACGAGAGCACTGGCACGACATTTCTCCAGATGATACATTCGAAAAACTCGATACCAAGTCGGAAGGCCTCAGCCAAGCGGAGGTTGAACTGCGAAGGGAAACCTATGGTGAGAACAAACTCCAAGAGCCAGAGAAAACCCCTGCATGGCTTCGTTTCCTCGGCCAATACAACGACCCTCTCAACTACCTTTTGATCGGTGCTGCACTTGTCGCGCTCTCCATTCACCCCGACCAGCCGGGTGATGCAATTTTCATCTTCTCAGTGTTAACAGCAAACGCAATTTTTGGTTTCTGGCAAGAAGGTCAGGCGGAACAAGCAATGGATTCGCTAAAGCAAATGGCTGTTTCAAGTTGCATCGTTGTCCGCGACGGCGTCGAAAAGGAAGTGCCCACACCGTTGCTCGTTCCGGGCGACATAGTACGCCT
>DUKM01000068.1:5239-7446 GCA_013329255.1 Candidatus Poseidoniaceae archaeon
GATGAATCTTCACTGACCGGGGAATCGGCTAGCATCAAGAAGACAACCTCAGCATTGGCCTCAGAAACGTTGCTTGCTGACCGCAACAACATGGCCTACATGGGCACCAGCGTCGCTACAGGTCGGGCCGTTGGCATCGTTGTCAACATTGGAATGGAAACTCAACTCGGGCGAATCGCAAGCGATATTGTCGGCTCGGTTGCTCCGAAAACCCCGCTCGAAAACAAATTGGAATCATTAGGAAAATTCCTCGGAATCGTTGCGCTTGTCGTTGCGGTGTTGATGGTAGCCATCAAAATGATCATTGCTTATGGTGATGAAACTGCGAATTTGAAGGAAGTTGCAGTTGAACAGTTCATAGTGGCAATTGCGATTTTCGTCGCGATTGTCCCAGAAGGCTTACCGATTATTCTTGTGATCACGTTAGCGCTCGGCATGCGAAACATGGCACGTCACAAGGCCATCATTCGCAGAATGAAGGCAGTGGAAACACTCGGTTCAACCACGGTTATATGTTCTGATAAAACGGGCACCTTAACCAAAAACCAAATGACTGCTCGACAACTCACCACCACCGAAGGCACATTCACGATTTCTGGAGAAGGGTTCAAACCTCAAGGTGATCTTTCTTACAACGGAAATGTGGTCACGGAATCTGAACTGTCAGGGTATCAAAGCGACCTTGCGTTCAGGCTTTCCGCAGCCTGCCTCAGCCTTTGTCACAATTCACAAATCTCCAAAGTCGATGGGCAATGGCAGGCTCTTGGCGATCCAACGGACTCAGCATGCGCTGTTCTTGGTTGGAAAATTAATGGCAATGTTCGAAAGTTTGCACAACGCCACTCTCGCCTGCATGAGTTTTTCTTTGACACAACCCGCAAGCGAATGTCTGTCATTCACGATTATGAAGGCGAACGATGGGTCTTTTCCAAGGGTGGAGCCGGTGGCTATGTTAAATTGGTTGATTGGAAGATCAAAGACGGTCAAATTGTTCCAATTGAGAAAAAGGATTTCGACTTAGCATCCGTTGCTAACAAGGAAATGGCTGGTCAAGCAATGCGTGTGATTGCCTTGTGCGCTCGACGGCTGGAAGATGGAGAAGACATGGAAGATGTCAACACCGTTGAATCCAGTTTCATTTTCCTCGGACTCGTAGGAATCATGGATCCACCGCGTGCGGAGGTTAAGGACGCCATTGAAGTCTGTCAACGCGCCGGTATTCGTGTCAAAATGATTACAGGAGACCAACAGTACACCGCAGAGGCCATTGGTCGTGAACTCAACATTACCGAAGGCGGTATGCCTCCAGTCAACGGATCTGCGCTCTCTGGCTTTAATGACGAACAACTCAGCGAAGCATCGAACCAAGCTTCCATCTTTTCGAGGGTCACACCTGAACAGAAAATGAGGATCGTATCATCGTTGCAAGAACAAGGTGAAATCGTGGCAATGACGGGCGATGGAGTCAACGATGCCCCGGCATTATCGAGGGCTAATATCGGTATTGCAATGGGGATTGCTGGTACGGACGTGGCAAAGGACGCCGCAGACATGGTGCTCCAAGACGACAATTTTGCAAACATTGTCCACGCTGTTGAAGAAGGACGTAAGATTTACCAAAACATACGAAATTTCGTACGTTACCAAGTTTCGACCAACGTTGCAGCAGTGGCGTTGATCATTATCTCTACATTCTTGTTTGGATGGAACCTTCCGCTCACAGCAACTCAAATTTTGGTGATTAACATACTGATGGATGGACCCCCTGCTGTTGCTTTGGGTGTTGAAAAGAATCACGGAGATGTGATGAATCAACCACCGAGACCTGTGGATGAAGGCATGCCTAATTTCCGGGACATCACTCTGATTTTTTACCTCGGCGCAGTCATGGTCACGGGCACGTTGATCGTGTTCTTCCTAGCTGGTGGCGGAGTGGACACATGCGAACTCCATCCTCTTCAAAATGCGGATGAAGCAGAGTTTGACGTTGCCTTGTGCACCGCTGGATTGCTTGCCAACGAAGGCGAAATCACATCTGAGCAATCAGCTGCTATCGCTGCATCAGAGGAATATCATGCTGGCTTGTTTGACCACGCGCAAACTATGACGTTCTCCGTGTTCATCGTCTACCAACTGTTCAACGTCATGAATTGCAGAAGCAATAAAGAAAGCGCTTTCAAACTTGGAATATTTTCCAATCAATGGAT
>DUKM01000057.1:0-135 GCA_013329255.1 Candidatus Poseidoniaceae archaeon
ACTTTATTGCTCATGATTGCCCCATTAGCGAGTGATAATTAAGCGTAGTTGCGTATGTATGGAGGTATGTATTGTAATTTAATCAGATTACCGAGTTCGGGTAAGCAAAGAGTGTATCCTAAACCCCACTGCATT
>DUKM01000057.1:306-13208 GCA_013329255.1 Candidatus Poseidoniaceae archaeon
TGTTCACTTTATTGCTCATGATTGTCCCATTAGCGAGTGATAATTAAGCGTAGTTGCGTATGTATGGAGGTATGTATTGTAATTTAATCAGATTACCGAGTTCGGGTAAGCAAAGGGTGTATCCTAAACCCCACTGCATTTCTTATGCAATACGATGGGCTTTCAGTGGGTCAATGCTAATGTTAGCGTTTGCCCCAAGATCGGACAGGTTACCAAAAGGAGTGGAGGGAGTAGGGAGTAAGCCCCTTTCTGTTACCTTTCGGTGACCGCATTCAACTTAGCGTCCTACCTGTCCCTCGGCGTGCCGCGTCGGCGGGACTGTTTGGACTTGCTCCAACGGGGTTGCTCGTCTCATCGACAACAAGGCAATCTCTGTCTTTCAACGTCATTGTACACACCTTGCATCGTTCGTTTCTGCTGCATTGACCTGACCATTTCTGTTCTCTTACTTCTGTAAGCCGTCTGCACTGTGGAGAGGGGACTTTCCTCAGAGTCGAACTCTGTCAGCGATCCTCCTACTCCCTCCAATGGGTGCTTTGGCATCGAGGTTTCAAACCCTTCGCTGTAGCTTGTAAATCACTGATAGGGGTTTTCGCCTGGCGAAGAAGCTGCTTCTTGCGCCCCGTATGGCCCTGATTCTGCTGTTGCAGGTGCTGGTGGTTGTGCTGATGGTTGTGCGAGTTGTGGCAGTGCTTTGGCCACTTGAGCCTTCTTTTCGGGAGTGTAAGCCTTTGGTTGAGGGGATTGCAGTCCGAACAAAAGAACGGCGACAAGCGAAACGCTGAGCAAGAAGATGATGACCAACAAAACAGGATTGACCGCTGCCACGCTTCCAAGCACGCCTTCGGTTCTCGGCTCGTCGACGAACACGGTGCTGGTTTGTGAGGAAGGACCGTTGATGATGTGGTACTCAATCCACATCGTGCCAGACCGGTCTGGCATCCATTCCTTGCTGTAGTCAAATTGTCCACCGGCTGGAATTTGGATTTCACGCGCATCGATTCGAGTTCGGGCCCCGTTGCTTTCAACGCGCTCAACAAACATTTGAGCGCTGCCATCAGCCCGCCCATTGTTTTCGATGATGACGCCCAACGTGACCACGTCACCTTCTGCAATGTCCTTGGAGGGTTTCATCGTGGGGCTGATGAAGGAGTATTCGGCCACACGCTGTTCAAGCACCCACACAGAGAGTGGCGCATCGATGTCGTTGAATACGGTCGAAATCGCTTGGCCTGCGACATCTTGGCCGGTGACATAGATTCGAAGTTCGAGGGAATTTGAACGCATCGAAGTGGTGAGTTGGTCTTCAAGGTCAAGAATGGCTTCTGTTGGAATCATCGATCCATAGGCTCTTCCACCAATCACATTGAGTGCGATGGAACCGTTGACGATGGTTGGGCTGGCCAATCCAAGTCCTGCTTCATGGACCGCCCAGTTCAATGTAAGTTCTTCTTGACTTAGACGGTCTTCCTCTGCGATGAGGACTTCAAACTTCAAGTTCGACCAACTTGACTCTGGAAGAACGGAATTCACAGGTGGCGAAGCGACACCAACAATGCTGGGTACTTTTTGGTCGACAATGAAGTAGACAAACGGAGCAGCGTTGGTGCGATCAATGGCGCCGTTTGGCGGTGAGTCGAGGGCAGCGGTAAGGCCGTAGGTGCCCGGGGAAAGAGGAGCGATGACCGTTCCGTTGAAACTGCCATTCACTGATTGCAGCGTTGCTTCAATACCACCAAGCTCCATCATAAGGTCAATCGGTTGAAGGACGGATTGTTGGGACCGATACCAAAGCAAATCACCGGTGATGCCGACATCTGAGCGAGGTTGGATCCAAGTGCCCAAGCCATCGAGTGTGGCACCGTTCACCGTGAATGCCATGCTTGAATGTGGCATTTCGAATTCACCCGAATAGCGCCATGCGAGCGAAGGCAGTGGGGCGAGGTTGGATTGTCCTGACTTGTCGTGAACCAACACTGAGGGGGTTCGAACCAAACTGACGTCTGGATTAAAGCCCCACTGAAGCGAGAAGTTGACGTGGAATATGCCCTCACTCGAGAACACCTCATCGCCACTCACAGGTTCCAATTCACAAGAATCAATCGCAATGAAGACCTCGTTTGTAAGGCATTGATCGGTTGTTGAGTTCCAGGTTATTTGCACCGGGGTGTTGTGGTTGCTCGCCAAGTCAATTTGAATGACTTCGAGGTCCGAGACACCGTTCATGTCCCACACAGGAACGCTGAGGTGGTTGTCTTCGCCTGGGTGCAACCACGCCTCGCCTTCGATGTGCCAAGCAGGAGGTGTGGAACCCAACTGGGGCGCACCGTCGTTGTCGATGAGGACGTTGAACAACGGAGCTTCGAAACTGCCCGAGGCAAGCATTGCGTTGCCTGCAGCATCCGCTACATCCAGCCATCCACGCATGATGGAGCCAGATTGGTAGGCTGAGGAATCGAAAGGATAGGTGTAGTGGCCTTGCACGTTGGTGCGATTGTTCGGAATCTGCAGTTCATGGATTGAAATTTCATCCGCATCCATAACCCCGTCGAGGTTGGCGTCGTCGACCCACGAGCGCCACATGTGGGCATAAGCATGGGAGGGGAGCACGGGGCGGTCAGCGATCAGGAAGTCAAGTTCTGTGGAAGGCGCTGCTTCGAGATGATCGTATGGCTCGACGTTCATACCGAGCAATTCTGGAGCGATGCTGTCGAAAAAGAAGGTCGCATAGTTGGCCGATGCATAGGACACGCTTTGCCCCTGCAGTGGATTCAATTCAATTCGGAGGTCGACGCTTTCTTTGGTTGTAGGAACGCTCCACGGGAAGGCTGCAAGGCCGCGAGATAGCACGGAAGTGCATTGGTTTTGAACATCATCGACGAAGAGGCATACATCGACGCTTCCCGAGCGAGGCGATGGTGAGTTTTCGACACCTTCGAAGCCGAGTTGGGCTTCGATGGTAACCGCATCGCCGGGGTGAAGGAATGGATGAGTCAGTTCCGAACCGACGTTGTATTGATTCACTGAACGCCATGATGTAAGTTCAACATCGTTCTCGACGCCTTGAGCGAATCCAAGACCGTAATTCATGCTGACTGGGATCATTGGCCCAGTTGGCGCAATGAGGTTGACTGAAACCGTAAGCGATGGTTCATCGTCCCATTGTTCTGTGAATTTGAAACGGTGGTCAATTTGCAGCAACGCTCCGCTTCCAATGACTGTTTTCGACCCGAGCGCACCGTTGTCAGACCAGATGAGTGAAGTTCCTTGAGTGGAACAACCCAAGTCGCCTGCGGCAGGGAGGGAAATAAACGGACATGTGGTTTGTGAAGAGCGGACTAGGCCTTGAAGGTGCAGAGCCACAGACCAGCCGTTGTCTTTGACATACGACGCCGCATCGCTGACCCCGAGTGTTGAGAAATCAAAGGTGCTGCTCACCTCAATCCAATCCGTTGATGGAACAAAGGTATCGCTGACGTTGCTGACTTGCATCGAAATGGGTTCAACTGAACTCTGCGTGGTGATTTCATTGACAGTGAAGTGAACAGCTCCGGTTGAAGTCATACGAATGGGAAGGCTGATCGTTTTCACGCCGCCGATGGCGGTGCTGGAGTGCAACTGGCTGTTAAGGGCGATAACAAGCGGGTCTGTGGAGGTGAAATCCATGTTCAAATTGCCGTCATAAGGTGCGAAAATCCCACCAACCAACACGGTTGCACTCGAACTCACAGAACCTATAGAAAGTTGCACTGGTGCCAAAAGCAAGCCCTTGTGACCGTGTGAAGCAGGCGCTTGAGAAAGCGCCGAATTAAGGGAATTCACTTCCGAAGAAGTGAGTGTGAGGAGGGTCAGGTCTTGAACGTCAGGGAGCGTTTTACTGATCACCTCTTGGCCGTCAACCCAAACCTTCGCGGTCGGACTGAGCATGGGTGAAGAAGGCGAAGCGAAGCCAAATTCAAACGCTCCAACACCCGCAAGCGGTAAGGCCAAGTCGAAGATTGCAGGGGCCGAGGTGGTTGAGGTACGTGTTTGCCAAGCATCACCGTTGAGGAAACCATCCTGAATACCAAGTCTGCCCACTTCTGGCAAGGACATCGACCAGTCGCTGACGCCATCCAAACCGACATCGAAGCGAAGGCCATCGACAACGCTGGTGCGAATGAATTCGACCTCAAAGGTGTTCAAGGCCCATGAACCAGCGGAAGCACTGATTTTCAGTTGGGCTGAAAAATGGGGGGCGTCGAACCAGTAAGGTGAACCAGATTGGAGGTTGTTCCATGTGGTGCCACCATCAACAGAGACTTGCAGGTTAGCTGAGTTCGAAAGAACGCTTGAGGACACGATGCCACCAAAGCCGCTTCGAATGTTGTAGGTCGGTGAAAAAGCAGTGCCGGTTCCTGAAATGACACCGGGGGACCATGAGGGCCCTTGCAATAGCCAACCAGCAGACGTCGGGTCTTGATTGAAATCTTCAAACAGGGCCCCGTCAAAATGAATCCCGTAAATGGCTGGAATGCCGCTTGAACCACTCTTCATGTGCACGTCAAGACGCACGAGTGGATGAAGTTCCCAATCGATCATACCAAGGTCAACGCTCAAGTCGGTCATGTGGCTGAATCCAGAGACAGGTTGGTTGGTCCCTGCGTCAAGGATGCGCCATTCTAAAACTGCATCACCGGGCACAACGGCATCCATGTGCATGTAGCCAAATGCTTTGTTCTCACCCTGGCCGAAAAGGCTTGGCCCGAATGCTGCAGATGTCCAATTCCCTTCGCCCGATGAGATGCCGGTGTTGGTCGGTAGAACGGTGACATCATCGACGTTCCAGCCAGTGTATGTCACTGAGCTGTCCGTCGTTCCTAGACCAAAGCGGACTTGGAAATTCGGGTTGTTTGCCACGTAATTCGTGATGGAGATAGTCTGAGTTGTCATCGAGCCGTCGTTGACGGTGCCCGAATTCGAGTACACATTCGCCCAATTGCCGTTCGTTCCTTTTACTGAGACATAGGCGTGATCGAAAGATGAACTCTCAACGCCGAGGCGCTTTTGGAATTCTAATTCCCAATTGCCAGAGCAAGAAGAGCAATCCATCACAGGTGAGGTTGCCCATGTGGTCGAACTCATGGAGTTTGGATAATTTCCGTTGTAAGTGTAAATTGCTGAGGCACCGCTGCTGACTCCGCCTGTTTGCCCGAGGCCAGTATCGAAGCCCCAGAGCCAGCCTGTTGAACCGAGCGTCCATCCGTGTGAGGATGTTTCAAAATCATACTCCCAGCCCTGTGGAAGAATGGTGAGTGATGTCCCGTTGACGTCCACTCCGTCGTAAACTGAACCGGAAGAAAAGTCATTCGAATCTGTCCATGAAGAAGCCATTGAAGATGGTAGGCGAGCCGGCTCGATGTCCACATCGAGGCCTTGGATTGCCTTTCCATCAGGCACTTCGAGTTCAATTTTGGTGCTCGCACCGTCAGGGTATGAACCAACAGTGATGCTTTCGGCTTGGCCGATGGTTACAGCGCGATTCACAGATAAATCTGAATCAATGGTGCTGGATTCTGTTGGGGTGTAACCCTGCAACATGACCGACAGAACAAACAGCGTCACCAGAGCGACTGAGCGGAACGTTGCCAACCTCCCTGCTCCCATATTCCATCCTACGCCCATCGGTAGGTGAAAAGACTTCGGACCTTTTTCTTGGACCATCCCTACGGGATGTTCAAGCAAGCCCTGCCTTGATGTGTGTGCAAAGCCTCAAGCACTTTCCTCATTGACACGAGGGCATGACCGATGTTGAAGCCCTCAAAAAAGAGGCCGGAATTGCGGCTTGTGCTTTTGTGAAGACTGGAATGAAGGTCGGACTTGGCACGGGTTCAACCGTCAAGCACACCGTCGTTGAACTTGGCCGGCGCATGGCAGAAGAAGGCCTGGAAATTGTCGGCGTACCAACCTCCTTGGCGACCGAACAACTGGCCATTAAAGTCGGAATTCCACTTGTCGAATTGTCTGCTATTGATGGGCTTGATATCGTGATCGACGGTGCCGATGAATACGATCCTCAATTCCAATTGATCAAAGGCGGTGGCGCTGCTTTGTTGCGAGAAAAAGTCGTGGCTCAGGAATCGGCGGCAATGGTCATTGTTGCAGATGATCGCAAGCGTGTCTCCCATTTGGGCGCTTTCCCGCTCCCCATTGAAGTCACGCCGTTCGAACATCAAGCCACCATCCGAACCCTTGGTCGGTTGCTGGACTGCCGAGTCAACTGCAGAATGGCAGGTGACAACCCTGTTGTAACCGACAATGGTAACATGATTGCTGACGCTCACATGGGCCCAACAATCACAGAACCAGTGGCACTTGAAGCGGCCATTCTGAACATCGCTGGCGTGGTCCAAGTGGGTTTGTTTAACGGCATGTGTGACGCCGTTGTTCTTGCTGGTGCAGAAGGGGTTGAAACAATCATCAATCCGGCTGGGCGTTTGAACTGATTTGCTTTGAGCCGTTGTCCGTCAATCATTAAATACGGGCGGAAGGACGGCGGTGTGGGCCTGTAGCTTAGTCAGGTAGAGCGATGGACTCTTAATCCATCGGTCGCGGGTTCGAACCCCGTCAGGCCCGCTCTCATTCATCTGTCGAATCTTCGACAGCAACGCCAAGAATACTCGTGCGTAAGATGCTGCCAAAGTTGTGGGAGTCGTCGCTGGAAGTGGGGTCTGGCTGGTCACCTTCAACGAACACGGTCGTTTCATCCATCGAAGCCACACGTTTGATGACGTTCAGACCGCTGTGAAAGGGATGTTCAAACACCACGATCGAACCGACGCGTAGCGCATCATGCGATGCAGTGCATGTAATTCGATCGCCATCGTTGTAGGTTGGCCACATGCTGTCGCCAGAAATCACCGCGATGAAACGCTGCATGGATGAACCTCAACTGGCGCGAATCCAAGGAACTTCTCGGCCCTTAACGGCCCAGAACATTGTGTGAATCGCTTCGATAGCGTCCATGAGTTCTTGAGCGTGGGTTGCTGAAACCTCAACCTTGCAAGCGCTGCAAAGTTTAGCTGCTTGCCAGAAGGTCGTGTGAAGTTCGGGGTGAGCATCGAGGTGTTGTGGCTTGAAGAAATCAGTCCACAAAACGAGCAATTCATGCTTGCACTTCTGGGCTTCTTCGTCCTTGATGGCTGCATAGCGGCTCATGGTGTTGAGGTAGGAAGCCATGGATTCTGAACTGAACACCTTTGGGTATTCAAGAGCGAGCATTTTCTTGGTCATCGATTGAACAGCTTCTCCAGCGATTCGGGCGCTTGCTGGGTCGTAAACGCCGCAAGGTCCGTCGCAATGTGCAGAGGCTTCGATTTCAGGTAGGATGTTGTCTTGGGTCATCATTTCTTGCACTGCGCCCTAGTACATGAACATGCGCTCAAGCGTACATCAAACAACAATTGTGGTTCCGGCTTTGCCCCGCAGAGCGTCAAGCGCCTCGCCTGGCTGACAAAGGACCGCTTGGAGCCCTGGTTGATGCAAGGCCGCTTCCATGAGGCTGCCGATTTTGGGACCCATCGATCCTGCGGGGAATTCTCCAGCCTGCAGGTGAGTTTCGCACTGATCGAGCGTGAGCGTTCGGTGCACTTGCTCGTTCGAAGTGCCAAAGCCTGTCCTCACAGCGTCAATTGCGGTGGAGATAATGAGGGCTTCAGCCTGTAATTTTATTGCAAGCAATGCAGAAACTCGGTCCTTGTCAATCACGGCAGGGACACCGACAAAATGCTGCTCTTTGCGAACCACCGGAATGCCTCCGCCTCCGCCGCAAATCACCACCGCATGGAGGTCAACCAGTTTTTGGATCACGGGCAAATCTATGATCTCCATCGGCAATGGACTTGCCACGACTCGACGAGGGCCAAGTTTGGTTTCGGCTATGTCCCAATCCGCTTCCATCACGGTTTTTGCGTTTAGAACGGGACCAACTGGCTTTGTCGGCTTGGAAAACCCTGCATCCGCACCGTCAACCAGCACACGTGTGACAACGGTTGCCGTTCGTTCGGGCCGTTGGCGCTTGGAAAGGATTGAGTCGAGGTTGAGCGCCAGCCCGTGACCAATCATGCCTTGTGTGGCGGCCACCCATGCATCCATGCTCTGAGTGAGGTCTGAATCAAGAGCCATCAAGTGACCGACTTGAGGGCCATTGCCGTGGGTGAGCACGACGCCCCAACCCGCTTCAAGCAAATCAACGACATCGGACATGACGTGGGCGAGCACACGTTCACTCTCCCCGTCACCCCCTCCGGATGGCGAGGCAAGTGCGTTGCCTCCGATTGCGTAGACTGCTACCCGTGCCACGTGTCCTTATCGACCCATGACTGGTTTGAGGCTTGTGCTGCCATGGACCGCAAGCAAGCAGGTTTAGGGCCGATTATTGCGACCCCGCTGGAGGGTGACATTGAATTAGACTATGGCCTACCCGAGAACAGGTGCGAAGATGGTGAAGACGATTTGGATTGGAGATGTGCAATCTGGAATGTACGACAACCAAGTTGTCGAATTGAAAGGCTGGGTCAAGCGGACTCGAGGCTCCAATAAAATCCGCTTTGTTGTGTTGAGGGATTCCACAGGGACCATTCAATGCGTAGCCAAGCGAGACGCTTTGGGCGATGAATCATTCGAACAAGTCAAAGGCGCTCTCATCGAATCAAGCATCATCATCACAGGAACCGTCAACGTCGACGAACGATCTGAAGGTGGGCATGAACTCGTTGTCTCAGGTGTGGAAATCATTGGAGCGGTCAATCCTGATCGCCCCTTCCCAATCACCGAATCAGCCATGGCAGCGGCCGATGGCGGCGAGACAGAATTCTTGTTGGACAACCGCCACCTCTACTTGCGAACCTCCCGAATGACGACCATGCTCAAATTACGAAGCAGCGTCTTTGGAGCAATTCACGGCTACTTCCGCGACTTGGATTTTGTTGAATACCAAGCCCCTAACTTCGTAGCAGGTGCTGTGGAAGGCGGCTCAACGTTGTTCGAAGTCCCTTACTTTGGCCGCACAGCCTACCTCACTCAGTCATGGCAACTCTACGCCGAGGCCGCCATGCCAGCTCTTGAGCGCCTCTACACCATCGCACCGTCCTTCCGTGCTGAAAAGTCTCGAACACGCCGTCACTTGACCGAGTTCTGGCACGCTGAAATGGAAGTCGCATGGGCAAGCAATGAAGAAATCATGAGCCACGGTGAAGGTGTTGTCCGAAACATTGCTTCCAAACTTTTGGATGAACGAAGCACTGAGTTGGAAACGCTTGGTCGAGACCTCGACCTTGTTGCACGATACGCTGACAGCCCTTACCCGAGAATGCGGTACGATGAAGCTGTGGAAACACTGCAAGGCATGGGCGTTGATGTCGAATGGGGCCAAGATCTTGATTACTCAAAGGAAAAGGTCCTCACACAAGACTTCGATGTTCCTCACTTTTTGACCCACTATCCGAAGATTGCTAAGCCGTTCTATCACCGCGTCGACCCTGATGAAGAAAAATACGTGCTGTGCCATGATTTACTTGCGCCCGAAGGCTATGGTGAAATCATCGGTGGAGGCGAACGCACATGGTCAGAGGAAGAAATTCTAAAGCGCCTTGATGAAGAAGGAACCCCGCATGATGCTTACCAATTCTACATCGATACCCGCTCATACGGTGGCGTACCTCACGGTGGTTTCGGCCTCGGTGTGGACAGGGTATGTGCCTGGCTCACAGGGGCAGATCACATCCGAGAAGTCATTCCTTTCCCACGGGACTCACGCCGAGTCACGCCCTGAGGTGAACCAATGGGGAACGTTATCGCCCTCGGGTGTGGGCTTGTTGGCCACTTTGTCGTCGAACGGCTTTTGCAAGCAGGCCACAATGTGATTGTTATCGATCTCACGGTTCCAGAATCCCTCAGGTCCCATCCAATGGTAGAGGCAAGGGAAGGCGATGCGCTTGAGCAAATCAAAAATCTGAAACCAAATCAAACGGTTGTCAACATGCTCCCCGGAAGGATTGGCGATCTCGTGCGAACACCGCTCCTCGAAGGCGGCCACAACATTGTCGACTTGGCGTTTACAGCGGAAGACCCTCACCGTCACCAATCCCTTGCTGAAGCCAACAACTCGGTTTTGCTTTGGGATGTTGGGATCGCTCCGGGCATCTCGAACATGCTTGTCAAGCAAGCCTTTGATGCGCTTGGGCCTCTGGATGCTGTATCGATTAAGGTCGGAGGCAATCCGTGTCAGATGGACGATGAGTGGTCGTACATGGCTCCATTTTCCCCATCTGATGTCATCGAAGAATACACTCGACCTGCTCGTATTCGAGTGGATGGCGTCACGCTGGAAGTTCCGGCGCTGAGCGAGGCTCACGCCATTGAAGTCGAAGGATTCGGCACCATGGAAGCTTTTCTCACCGACGGATTGCGCAGCGTCTTGGACACCATTGATTGTCAAACAATGAAGGAGTACACCGTACGCTGGCCAGGCCACATCGACCGATGGATTGCAGAAGGCCAAGGCATGATTGAGAGCGAACTGCTCGAAGCGTGGGCCTTTGACCCAAACAGAAAGGAGTTCACTTGGCTTGAAGTTGTAGCCACAAAAGGTGACCAACAACGTCGCACCATCGTGCAAGACTGCGGCCTCAACGATGATGGTTCAATGGCGAGAACCACCGGGCTTGTCACGGCCGCATGCGCAATGTTGTTCATCGATCAGGGGCCCATGAACGGCTGCGGGCTAAGCCCTGGCGTTCATCCACCTGAAGGGCTCTCCGCCGAAGCCATCGAGCACATCATGCAATACATGCAATCAGAAGGCGTGGATTTCCGCTTCGATTAAAGCAGTGGCTCGCCGCATTGCGGGCAAGGCATGCCGGGAATAAAGACGCCCAAGAGGAAACCACAATTGGGGCAAATCGATGTCATCATGTCGTCTCCGAGCATGCGATGAACTCCACGGGGAAGTTCATCAAGATATCGAAGCGATGTCAAAATGCTTGAAAATGATGTTTTGGACGTTCTTGAGATGCTTTTCTTCGACCACATGAAGCGCATGTGCTTTAGGGCGGTCATCCCAAGGGTTGAAGCAAATCGGCAACCCTGATTCTTGAAACATACTGATGTCGCCTGCAGAATCGCCAACAGACGCCGTGTTTTCTTTCTTCACACCCAGCCTTCGTTGAAGCATCCGCACTACAGACCCTTTGCCGTCCATTTGAACTTGGTAACGCCCGAAGTCCGCAATTTGATGGTCACCGTCGTTGGTCCGAGGGCCTTGAAGCCAACCGTTGGTAAAGACGTGGAGTTTTGTGTCATTTCCTCCACCAAAACGCTTAGCAGTGAACCGGTCAATGCCGCCCCAGCGCCGCTTCCATGGAGCGTCAGAAGGAAATTGTGCTGCAATGTCCCTTGCTGTTTGTTGCAACCCACCGCTGACGATGGCGACATGGAAACCACTGTCGAGGAGGTTACCGATGAGTTCCTTCCAGTAGGTCATCATCGGCATGCCTTCCATCAACCCGCGCAGTTCGCCATCGGTGACGGTAGGCCCGTCTTTGCGACTTTCTTTGATGAGGGCAATATCAAGTTTAATCCAGTCCCATTCGTCAAGTAAACCTTGGTTGTACAATTCAAAGGATTCATCGTTGTTGATGCCAAGCCGATCGTAGACGAATTGCCAGGTTGACAAGTGGTCAACGAGCACTCGGTCCATATCTAGGCATACCAAACGTGCAGGATTCATGTTCGTCATTGTCTTCAACCTCCGTTATCAAACTCTTCCTTGGCTCAAGTGCGAGAAGGCCAATCGTACTGAGATTGGATTTGTTCCACTTGCTTCCCCATAATGTACAAGATCAGCGCAACCATGATGCTAAACAGACCAATCAGGGTCATCGCAATCGTAGCCAAAGTGACGCCGATTGAGGTTGAGTTGATTTCCTCCAGAGCGCCGACAATGTTGCCTGAAAGGCGGTATCCCAAGAAAAACAAGACAATGCCCGGTATCCCAAACAACAGCAAAGGGTGCTTTGATTCAAGCATCCAGTAGAACAGTTGCGCGAACTTCGAAGCGGTTGCCAGTGATTCTCGCTGTTGAATGTTAATGTTGGAAGAAGCTCGGACAATCCGGACCCGTAGCGTTTGGTCAAGCGCTTCTTGGGTCGCTTCTTCAGGGTAGTCGGCCATGGCTTTCATCCCCGATTGGGTCATCACAATATGGCGGAGGTTCAATTCAGATAGAATCGGGTCTTCAATCGAATCTTCTTCTCCCGATTCAGTGACGTATGAGATGTGGAGGTCCCACAGTTCACGGGCTCGATTGATTGAGAGGGAAATGTCTTGCAGTTTCCATCCATCTGTGATGTGAATGGCAAGGGTCGTTTTGGCTTCTTCAATGTCAGCCTCTTGCATGAATTTGGCCAATTCAATTGCGTTCAATGTTGAAGAGAAATGAAGGTACTTGCACCCAACTTCCTGGGCCAATTCCACAGTTGAATCGTTTGAGCCAAGGTCCAAGAGAACCACTTCGTCCGAGACTTCCCTCGCTCGAATGATCAAAGAAACCACACGCAATTCAATGTCCTTTCCGATGAGGACAATGCGCAAAGGAATGTCTGCCACGCTCTGTATGCCATGCCTTTCACCTATCAAACCTCTCGACGGGGGCAGGGACATAATTCGATTTTAGTGGTCCTTTCTTGTGGTCCAGCCTTGAGAGGTCATGTTCTTGAGTCAAGGAGATTTGGATGAAACATGGAGGGCGTTTGGTCGGTTGGCGTCGTTGTCCCCGCAAAGAATGAAGCCCCCTTCATTCGCAACGTCCTTGAGACAATGCCCGAAGTTGTGGATTGCATCGTTGTGGTCAATGACGGCTCCAC
>DUKM01000057.1:13561-28810 GCA_013329255.1 Candidatus Poseidoniaceae archaeon
CTCATTGAGATTCACCTTGATGGCAAAGGCGTTGGGGCTGCCATTGATGCAGGCCATCAAGCCCTCCTCGAGCAGTTTGAAACTCCTTTTGTTAGCGTTGTGATGGCAGGCGACGGCCAAATGAATCCTCGTGATGTACCGGACCTGATTGCACCGGTGATCCTTGGCCAAGCAGATCATGTCAAGGGCAACCGATTTGCACACAGCGCTGGAACCAAAACCATGCCGCTTCACCGGAAAATAGCCAGCAAGATTCTCAGTTTTGCTACAACCCTTGCAGCAGGCCAGTCCATTGACGACCCGCAATGCGGTTTCACCGCAACCTCCCATGAGGTGCTCCGAGAGTGGAATTGGAAGCGCTCTTGGAAGGGGTATGGCTACCCAAACTTCTGGCTCATTCAACTGGCCCAAATGGGTTGTCGAATCACTGAAATCCCTGTCCACTCCGTGTACGGCAAGGAAAAATCTGGCATTCAACCGCTGAAATTCTTCGCAACGGTGGGCCCCATGATGGCTGTTGAACATCATCGGCGCAACATTGGATGGTTGTTCAGCCGAAACATCACGCCGCACACCTTGTTTGCTCTCATCGCTTACACGATTGGCTGGATTGCACTGCTTCCATCGATCAGCACCGACCTTGAACGTGAATTGGTGACTCGGGGCTGCCCCCCTGTTGTCTTGACGTTTGGAGCGTGGGCCGTGGCACACTTTTTTGATAAGGGAGCGACCAGTACGGTACAGGAGTTGAGACTGAATGCGAAGGCACGACAAAAGACGTAAGCCCCGAAAGGCTCATGTCCGCCATATTTTGGTCGCAGCGAAGCCTGATGCTAGGAGCATTTTGGAAGAGATTCAAGCCGCAAAACGTCCGCTCAAGGTGTTCAAGAAGTTGGCCAAGAAGCATTCGAACTGCTCAAGCGCCAGTAAAAAAGGCGATTTAGGAGAATTCGTTGAAGGCCAGATGGTTCAAGATTTTGAAGACGCTGTGTGGGCTATGGAACCTGAAACGGTGCCGCAAAACTTCATCAAAACTCAGTTTGGTTTTCATATCCTGTGGGTGCATGAAATCATCCTACCGGAGTGAATTGACACCATTGCTGGTGGGCGATCCAGGATTTGAACCTGGGTCCAAGCGTCCCAAACGCCCGAGTATAGGCCAAGCTAACCCAATCGCCCTTGCATTCCGTCCCACGAGGTTCTACCTATGAACTTCACTCAAGGAGCATCCACCGACCTTCGGCCATACGAACAAGCATTCCCTGTACCTCGGCTTGCTCAAGAACATCATTCGCATCCAAATCTGAATGGTTTTTATGAAGCGTTCGTTGAACAGATCGTACAGTGATGAGGCCTTCCTCGTTCACGGATTGTTGCACCCAATTGCCCATCGTTCTGGAAGGGACTTCATCGTTGAAATTGGCAAGATGGTCGTTGTTCACCATTCGACTTCGCAGCGCATCCCTCAACTCTTCAGGGGTGTTCTGTAAGGCAACCTCGATGCGCAATGCTTCTGCCGACCTCACTGTTTTGACAAGGATGCCATGCTCACCAAGACGCTGCCCGCAGTGCGGACAAGAAGCGGAAAGACCACGACGACCGTGGCACGTCGAACATGCAGGGCATCGAATGATGTTGTACCCTGCATTGGTCATAAGACCTGTTTGGGTCGAGGGTTTTTCAAGACTTCTTCAAAGTGAAAAGTCAGTGTTTTGCTTCTGAGAGCCCGGACGCAGGGCTGGGGCGGCTGGCGCCTTGACGTCAACCCGCTTCGGAGGAGCCTCTGCTGCTTTGCGAGTAAGACCGCCACGCACCTTACCAGTGCCCGTTTTCGCTCCAAGTGAAAGCGAGTTTGGAAGGATCAGTGCGGCCATGGCCACACCGTGGTGATCGTTTGCCGCTGTCACTTCATCGACTGCTACGTCGAAAGATTTGACTTCAAGGTCCCTGCTCGCCAATCGGCGTTGCAAGTTTCTCCTCAACAAAAGCGAGGTTTCTTCGTAATCTAAGTCTGTGGAAATGGTGGCAACGATTGCGCACTCATCGCCTTCCGGAGTTGTGCATGCAGCCCAAGCCACACCGGCGCAGGCGGTTGAACCGTTCCATGCATAAGCCGTAGCAAGGTGGCATTCAACCAAGGAACCCATGGGTAAAGGTTGAGGGGCAGTTGCTCCAAAACCAAGCGGCAACATTGCACCCTTCATCTCAATCAAGCGCGTGTCACCAAGACCCAGTTCAACCAAGCCTTGATCGTATGCATCTTCTGCATTTTCGCCCCACGGAGCAACGGCTGTCATCAGCCATCCGGGGCAGGCAACGGAACTTGAGCGAGCGTTGCCATTCGGGTACATGTTGTCAAGACAGACGCAACGGGTTCATGAACACCGTGGTTATCCCACACCCATGGCGATGAATTCTCGAACGCTTTTGGCGGGAACCGCCATTGGTGCTGTGTTCATTGCGGTGATCAACAACATTCTCCAGGGCGGATCCACCCTCTTGCTGGTGGTTCTTGCCGGGTGCCTGATTCTTGCATCCTTCATCTGGCTCTTGTTTGCTGGAAAGCAAAAAGAGCGAACCGTCGCAGCGACGAGCATACGGCTTGAACATTCTATAATCCGAGGTACAGGCGGGATTAATCCTTCGGAACAATCAGTTGAGCAAGCCATCCCAGACCCGCTTGACGCAGGCTTTGATGTGCCGTTGATGTGATCACAAAAGGCGAATTGTTTCGAGGTTCTTTGGTGCATAAGTTCGGCACTTGTACCGTTCTCGAAGGGTGTGGCCCAATTCGTTGCACTTGTGGTAATCACCGTGGTGGCAAATGATGTTCTTTGGTGTAGGCGACAATTGATCGACGAAATCCAACAATTGGCGTCGATCCGAGTGGCCTGAGAAGCCGTCAATGGTGACCATTTCACAGCCAATTTTGACGATCTCTGTTTTTCCATCGATGATCATTGGAACCTCGCCAAATCCTTTCTGAAGGCGACGACCGAGGGTTCCTTCTGCTTGATAGCCAACGAAGCACAACGAGTTGCGGTCTTCGTGAGCCCAGTGGCGGAAGTATTCCATCACAGGTCCACCGTTCAGCATGCCTGAGGTGGCAAGAACGATGCAAGGTGAATTGTCCATGATGATGCTTTCTCGAAGTTCACGTCCCTTGACCTGGCGGAACCATTCGCTCGTGAATGGGTTTTCTCCGTCATCCTTGAGCAAGGACTTGCGCAAGCTGCTGGTGAGGTAGTCTGGGTGAGAGGCGTGGATTGCTGTTGCTTCCTGAATCATTCCGTCAAGCCACACTGGCACCGGTTTCACTTGGCCGGAGCGGAACAATTCGTCGATTGCAATCATCACTTCTTGACTGCGGCCCACAGCAAAGACGGGGCAAATCAGTTTTCCGCCGCGAGCAATGGTGCGCGATACGATGTCTTGCAGTTCTTGGTTTGCTTCCTGCCGCGAAGGCTGGTAGTCGCCAGATGCACCGTATGTCGATTCGATCACGAGTGTTTCAACGCGAGGGAAACGGGTGTTTGCTGCGTCGAAGAGCCATGATTTCTCGTACTTTTGGTCGCCGCTGAACACAATGTTGTGCTTTCCTTCACCGATATGGAGGTGAACGGCTGATGAGCCGAGGATATGGCCTGCATTGGAGAAGGTCAGTTTGATGTCAGGGGTGATGTCTGTGGTGTCGTCCCAATCCACATCCACGACGTGCTTCATGCAGGTGCGGATGTCTTCCATGTCGTATGGAGCACGCTTGCCTTCTGAACCGCCAACTTTGAGGTAGTCAGTTTGCAACAACAGCATCAAGTCACGGGTAGGTGGTGTGCAGTAAACAGGGCCACGGTAGCCGTACTTGAACAGGACGGGAAGCATTCCAGCGTGGTCCAAGTGGGCGTGTGTGAGGACAACTGCATCGAGCTTCTCCAAAGGCAGGGCCTCTGGTGCAGTGAAGTATGGCATCGGGTCGGTGTCCGAAGCGATGTTGACGCCGACGTCGATCATGACCCTTGATTCGTTGGTCGTAACAAAGTGGCACGCTCGTCCAACTTCTCGGTAGGAACCAAGCGCTGTCACGCGGGCCCACGCCGAGCCTGGGCGCATTGGTCGGTGGATGTTGAGGCCGAAATCTTTGAGCAACTTTCGTCGCTCGGTGGCGTTGACTTGACGGTATCCACGGATGTCGTGGACCGTCTTGGAGATGATAGGTGAGGTTCGCTCAACCTTGACGAGCCAACCGGTTTGGTCTCGAATGGCGTTGAGGTTTGCACCACGTCGCCCGACTGCCTCGCCGGGTTTTTGGCACTGGATGATGATTTCACGGTAACATGAGTCAAAGTAGATGTTTGTGATGTCCGCTTCTTCAGGAACTATTTCTTGAATCAACTTCTTTGCTTCTGCTTCGGTCTTCATGATGGATACATCGGGGCGAAGCACAATCTTTCGCTTGACGCGCTTGGCGATCTTTCCAATCAAACCCTCGCCGCCGCCAAACTTGTTTGGTACTGGCGTGACAATGGCAATGTTTCCTGCTTCGAGTTCAACCGTGTATGGTATGTCCTTGGGGACAACCTTGGCAATTTGATCTTTTAATTCTTTAAATGTTAGACGCATGTAATTCACCGTCTTCCCGTGCTCGCACAAAACAATGTGCACTGGCCCCGTTGGGGTTGCAGCGTTGAGCTGCGGGAAAGGGATGTGAAACTTCAAGCCAGGAGCTTGTCGATTTCAGATTGTTCGAGGGCTACATAGCCGTCTTTGGCGGTGATGACCGCCAAATCCATGCCGTTGCCGGAGGCGGCATCACGCTGCCCCGATGCGTGAAGGGAGCGGGCAGCAAGTTTCAATGCATCGGTCCGGGTCATGCCTTCGCTGAACCCGTCTTCGAGCACACCGTACATGTATGGGGAACCAGATCCGGTTGCGCAATATGAGTCCGGAATGGAACCACCAGCGGAGTCGATGGAGTAGACGTGACCGCCTTCGTCATCAACGCCGACAATGAGGAGTTGAACCCAGTGCGGTCGTCCAGAAAGAATGTTTGCGGTGAGGGTCGCTGCGCCTTTGACCGTCATTTCTTGTTGACGGCGCAACTGGAAGAGCGAAACTTCTGCTGCGAGGGTGCGTGACAACGATTGAGCGTGGCCGACGAGACCTGCAGTGGTCAGAGCGAGGTTGTCGCCAATCTTGAACAACTTTTGCACGCTCTTGTTAGCGATGAAGTGGCCCATAGTGGCTCGGTGGTCGGCTCCAACAACGACACCGCCGTTGAATGTGATGCCAATTGTGCTTGTTCCAGTTTTCATTACGGTTGGTTGGTTCTCCATCATCATCAATCCCTTCTCTAAGACGACACCTCTTGAAGGTTGAGGCGCAAGCCTGTGTTAAACTCGGCCCTTTATCAACCCGCCGAAGCCTTCCGATGACGCATTATCGCTCCCAAACCCAACCGTTGGCCACCGATGCATGGGAGTGTTCTTGAGGTGGCCGACTTGACCGCTCTTTATGCGCCGGCGCAAAGCGAGGGAAAAGGACGAAGCTCAGGCTTCGCTCGATGCCTTCACCGGACCGCCAAAAGCAATTGAGGCCCCCGCAGAGGTTCCTCCAGAACCACCTGAGCCATCGGTACCATCGATGCCGGATCTCGATTTATTAGCCGAGGCCGATGAGATGTTGCGCCAAGAAAACGAAGAAGCCTTGCAGGCTCAAGAAGATCCTGAACAACCCCTCCGCACCTTCGACATGCCAAGCATGCAAGCAAACAAGGTGACCCATTCACCTGCAAAAGGTCCCGGATTTTACGACCTCGGCAAAAAGTACCCAAACCCCCCTCTTCCTAGCGAAGATGGAGGTCTTGTCCTCCACCGAGCGGTGCTGAATGACTTGACTGGGTGCGACGTCCTGCTGGATTGGGTTGCCGAAGGCCACGCTGTGATTGTAGAGATGAAGCGTCTAATGAAAAGAACCGTTGAATTCAACGCCGCCCTCGCACAACTCAATGCCTTCATTGTCGATGATGTTGGTGGCCAACTTCTGCGAATGACTGAATCACGCTTGCTTTTGCTGCCTGCGGGTTGCCGGGGCGTGAACGGGGTCGAGATGGAAGCCTTCGCAGCGGAACCTGGTGAATTTTCAGGGGTTGGAATCTAATGGAAGAACAGCCTGTTGACATTCCATGCCCCATTTGCAGCGTTCCAGGCAAAGTGTTCATGATCGCTCATGTTGAAGAAATCCCATACTTCGGCGAACACACTCAAGTTACCGTGATGTGCCATTCTTGTGGATGGCGTCAAACCGATTTCATTCCGGCAGAAGGAAAGAAAGCTGGTGGATGGAGCATTGTAGTTGATTCAAGCGATACGCTGTCAGCGCGGGTGATTCGATCGTCTTCATGCACTGTCAAGGTCCCAGAATTGGATTTGGAAGTGGCACCGGGAGGCAACGCAACGGGCTATGTCAGCAACGTTGAGGGTGTACTCAACCGATTCAAAGACATCGTCGAAATGGTTCTGCGCGATATCGAATCAGAAGTGAAGATGCTGCAATCGAGCGCAGCCGTGGATGAAGAAGCCCTCGACCAAAGCATGGAATCGGTGGGCGTTCTGCTTGGCATGTTGGAACGAATCAACAGCGCTGGTGCCGAAGATTCGGAGCCTCTCACCCTCGAACTGCTCGATCCGCACGGGCTTTCGATGATCCTTCACGACGGTGCAAATCACAGGGATTTGACGGAACAAGAATTGTTGGCCCTTCCTGTTGGGCCAGACCCGGCTGTGTTTTCACCAAACGACAAAAAGTAATCAGCGGGCATCTGGAGCGAGGAAGTCCTCGACGAGGTGGGCTGTTTGGTCTCGCATTTCATGCAACTGACCGAGCCAGTCGCTGGCCCTGTCGATGCACAACTGCTTCATTTCGCCAGCAAGGATTTTTCCAGCACGGTAGTCAGAATTCAATTCTGCGAGGTAAGCATCGTCTTCTTCGAAGAAGTACATCATGTATTGATACGCAACATCGATGTCAGGGTTACCACCGATTCGGCGGTGCTCTTCGACGGTGGCTTGGCCGCCTGAAAAGGCGCGCTTAATCTTCTTCTCCACCGTTGGCAAATCATCGCGCAAAAACAACGTCGTCTTCGGTTGGCTGCTGCTCATTTTATCGCCGGTCATGCCGACAGCAAAGTGGTGGTATGTCGATGAAGGAGCGAGCAAACCCATGCCACCAAGTTGACGTTCATATTGAAGCAATTTCATTCGGATGGTGTTTTTGTCGCGCTTGGTAGCACTCATCACGTTTACAGTCCCTTGCTTAGGGTTGGATTGAATGTCCGAGAATCCTAACTCAGTGAGGCATTTTACAATGCCAGTGAACACCTGATTCAATTTTTCTTTGTCCATGCGCCCGTTTGGAAGTTGGCCCAAGACCGTAGCGTTTTCTTCATGAACAGAGAGCGTGATTGTAACGCCTGCATTCTTACCATCATTGACGTTGAACCAGTTGGTTTTGGATGCCAGGCCACGGGTGAGTCGAAGGTGAGGATCTTGGTCGACACCTACCGGTACGACAATCGGCCGCAGACCACCGTATTCTTCAGTTTGCGGATGTAAGATATCACCCACTTGGACCATGGGGGCTTGGACGTGGGCGAGGTTTGTTTCGCCAGTAAAACCGTAAATGGCTTCAAATTCATTCAAGTTTGTGCGTTTTCCGAGTTGGAATCCAAGCCGTTGAACAGCAGGTCTTGAGGATTGGAAGTAGACGTTTGTCTTCTCGACATCCAAGCCGAGCGCTGCGTAATGAGCCACATATTCCCGCAGTGCAATTTCACGCCCTTTTTGCAGTGAAACGCCTCGAGTTGCTTGGCTTTCCAAATCCGCAACGGCAATGGTGACATCGCCGCCTTGCTCTTGGAACCATTTGACCTGGTCGATGACCATCGAGTGACCCATGTGCATTTGCCCGCTTGGCATTAATCCTGTAAGGACCCCAAAGCCGTCGCCTCTGCGCTTAGCGTCGAGGATTTGATCGAAATCACGATGGGCGAAAACAATCCCACGCCGATGCAAGCGAGAAGGATTCTCCAGCGATATATTGTCCATTGAGGACAAACCGAACTGGTCAATGATGCGATCGTAATCGGTGGATTGGGCGCTGCCCCACGGATCGATGACGACGTCTTCACCTGCCATTTTTCCACCTCGGATGCGTGTTGCTCACGCCTTCCTTGCATCAAGGCTTCGCCCTGCACGATGGGTATCACTCGCTTTTTGGAGGGCTTGATGGTTGGGCGTCTTGGCCTTTTGCCAAAGGACCTAAGCCTTCTTTCTTGAGCACCAGAAGCATACCAATCACGGTGCTGATGGCCACACCAGCGGCCACATAGCGCAACCAGCCTGCTTCGCTGAGCCCTTCCCGTGGTTCAACCAGCCAAGTAAACACAAGATGATCATCATCGACAAAACGCTTGGACCATTTGAACAGGTCGTGCGTTTCATGCGCTGCTATGGTTACGGCCGCCGAGTGGTTGTTGAAGAACTCAGTCCGGCCAACGACATCGTGACTGGAAGAACCGTTGTATCTAATCTCGACTTGGTGGCCGTTGACAACCGAAAGGTGCAGGTGTTCCCCTTCTGCTTGAGCGTAGCCCTCGGTCGTTTTGCGAACACCAGTGATGTCGGCCAAGGGTCCACTTGGGCCTTCAATTGATTCCACATTGGCGCCGTCGAGGTCGAGGACCCAAGTGATGGGGACGTTCCAGGCCTCTGGATTCATTGCAGAGCATTCTTCGGTCACCAAGGATTCGAAAATCAAGACCGTTTGTTCACCCTCTGTTTGGGTGTCGTGGGTGAATTCGTAACAATCGTTGACCGTCCAATACGACCAAGCTTCCCCCCACGTGGTGAGCCAGACATTGGGTACTTCCGCAAGATAGGCACTGATGTCACGGTCGTGGCGAATTGTTGCGTCATTGACTCGGCCGACCCAATAGAGGTTGACTAAGCCGCCTTCTTCGACCGCTGTTTGAACCTCTTCAAGTGAACCAATCAGTTGTTCCATCGAACCGCCGCGCCGCCCGAGGTTGTACCAATCCCATTTGTCGGTCGGCGTGTTGTTGGCATCGTGCCATGCCGACACGCTCAGACCGGTGTTGTCGCCGTGAACAACGAATCCCTGCTCGGCCACGGTTGTGTGTTGGGCCATTGTAAGTCCGCCAGGGGTGTAAGTGGAAATCGGAACGTCGCCCCATGAACTGGCCGCGACCCGTTGTTCAATGTAGGTTCGACATTCAGTAGCGACCGCTCCTGGGTCGGTTTGCCATGACAAGCCAGGTATACCGTAGCAGCCGAACTCATCGCCTGCGTCGAGGCGATCTTGAGCCAAGGTGGTTGTTAACCAGCCATCCTCTTGCCATGCAGATTCTGCAAGGGCCACCGGGCTCCATGCCACACTGCACAAGCACACCAGAATGCTCAACGTAAGGCAGCGCTGCGGGAGCGTTGCTTTGACTTCCGCCATGGATTCGGCTCATGCCCGAATGCTTTGATTCTTCGCACCCCTCTGGGCTTCAAAAATCAGTGAACAAAAGGGGTGAAACCGACCTATGTTGGCGGCAAGCCATAAAGCAAAACAGAGAACCGAAGGCTCATGGACACAAAAGAATCCTTGGCTTCAGCATGGTCCTCCTTGGAGAGTCACTGGCTTATTCCAACAACAGGTACGGCCTTACCCAAGGTTCCCGGTTACAGCGTGCTAAGGTGGACGCTGTCACCGCTTTTGCGCCCGATCGTCAACATCAAAATTATCGGCGCCAACCACATCCCAAGGAAAGGCGCAGTCATCCTCGCAGCAAACCACCTATCGCACGTCGATCCAATTATGGTCATCGCCTCGGCCCGCCGGCCGGTGCGCTACCTTGCCAAAGACGGTCACTTCAGAAACAAAGCCTTAGCAGCAGTTATGCGAATCACAGGACAAATCGAAACGAAGCGCGATGAAGGCGGCAGCCAAGCGCTTTCAAGCGCAGCAGATGTCCTCGCATCCAAAGGAACGCTCGGGATTTTCCCCGAAGGTACGCGCTCTAAGCGAACGGAACCACCCTTCCTCCTTCCTGGCAAAACTGGCGTGGCCCGAATCGCCGCATCCTATCCGGATACGGTCGTTGTTCCAATGGCGCTGATCGGCACTCGAAAGATGATGGAGGCAAATAAGGACAAGTTTCCAAAGTTGTGGAAAAGGGTCACCATGAACGTTGGCAAGGGCGTCACATGGTTGGAGTGGCTCGGTCACGAACAGGGTGGTGCGATGAACGCTGAGCAATTGAGCAAACTATTGACGCTCGAGGAACATGAAGTTCGAACGGCGCTTGCAGGATTGTACAGGAAATTCACAGACCAGTTGATGGCGAGCATGAAAGCATTAGGTGCCCCGTGAGTTGGAAGTTTAAGTACAGTCAAAGAGTATGCTTGGGTGAAACCTATAGCGACTCCAATTGGCCGATTCAATGTTCTTAAAGGCGCATGCCAGAAACAAATTGCGGCTGAACTTCGTGGCTTGGATTTGCTCATTGAACAAGTCAACAAATCGAATGTATGGGAAATTCGAACCGACGCCCACACCCCTTTCCTCGTTTCGACCGATGGCGCACCCGGCATTCTTGTCAACATCTTCGAATCAATGAAATCCCGAATCTTAGGCGGCAACCCTCACCTCTCGATCATGATGGCTCAAAAAGAAGTCTGCGTGCTGCGAAGCAAATCTGATGTGATGACGCCATCGACAGACAGCATGGTCAGTTTGGTGCTGCTTGGCGATATGGGGTGGCCGCTTGCACATACGCCTTCCACCTTGAGTTCCAAGGCGTTTTCAGGATTGGAAAATTCCGAACAATGGCTGGAACGTGACATGCAAATAAATGACCTTGACCATCGAGAAATTGAATTTGCAGTGGATTGCTATCAAGCGGGCCAACACATGAACGCCATCGCCATCATTGCAGAGATCGGACGGCGCTGGTATGTATGCCGCAACTGGGAACTGGAGCATATCCACCCAATTTTAGGCGAGCTTCTCGTTCAATTTGAACCCGCTCACATTGAGCGATACCTCGAAGCACCTCAATGCTCCGAGGATGATTTGTTCATCGTACTTTGAGGCTGGCGACTCAAGAACCCTCAAGTGCCTCCGTTCCAACGAAGGTGTGGTGAGTCCATGCAAGAGTACCATGAACTGATTCAAAGAATCCTTGATGAAGGGGAACAAAAGGGCGACAGAACAGGCACTGGAACCCTTTCCGTGTTCGGTCATCAAATGCGATTTGACCTCGCCAAGGGCTTTCCGATGGTGACGACAAAGAAGGTCCACCTGCGCTCAATTGTTCATGAATTGTTGTGGTTTTTGAAAGGCGACACAAACGTTGCCTACCTGCAAGAGAACGGCGTTCGCATCTGGAATGAATGGGCGGATGAAAACGGAGACCTCGGACCAGTCTATGGGAAGCAATGGCGCCGTTGGGAAGCCAAAGACGGTCGCATCATCGATCAGGTGGAGCAAGCCATTGACATGATCAAGAACAACCCAAACAGCCGCCGGATCATTGTATCTGCATGGAACGTAGGGGAACTTGATGAAATGGCATTGATGCCTTGTCACGCCTTTTTCCAATTTCATGTTGCCAATGGGAAACTCAATTGCCAACTCTATCAGCGCTCAGCCGATGTGTTCCTGGGCGTTCCGTTCAACATTGCTTCTTACGCCTTATTGACCCACATGATGGCACAGGTCTGTGGGCTTGAAGCCGGGGCATTTGTCCACACTTTTGGCGATGCTCATCTTTACAGCAACCACCTGGACCAAGCCAACTTGCAACTGAGCAGGGAGCCAATGCCCCTGCCTCAACTCAAGTTGAATCCGGAAATCACCAGCATTGATGACTTCACATACGAGGACATTGAAGTTGTAGGCTATGAGCACCATCCGCATATTTCTGCTCCAATTGCCATTTGAGGTGTTGCCATGTTCACAATGATTTTTGCATGCGATATGAAAGGCGCTATCGGCAAAGACGGCGATCTGCCGTGGCGCCAATCAAGTGATTTGCAGCACTTCAAGCGCATCACCATGTCGAAAACCATCGTCATGGGCCGAAAGACATGGGACAGCCTTCCCAAGGCTTTGCCTGGCAGGCGCAACATCGTGATGTCCCGTACCCCTCGCGATGACGCCGAAGTGCTCGATTTTGATGCAATTTTAGCGCTTGGCGAAGATGAGGAAATCATGGTCATCGGTGGTGGTGAAATTTACGCCTTGTTTATGGAACACGCCAAGGAGATTCACAAGACCATCATCCACACCGTTGTGGAGGATGCTGATACCTTTGGCCCTTCGATGGAGGATGAGGGCTTCCATCTGATTGGGGAGCGTCATGTTGCCGCAGGTCCTCGAGACCAACACGACATGACATTCCAGCATTGGATTCGCTGATCATTCATCAGGCGTGTATTCGGTTACTCGAAGGCCCAATCGACCTTGGCGGCTCGGTCGTTGCATGATTGTGGCGTACTTTGCCTCGAACGCTGCTTTCAAGTCGACTTCCATAGCAATGGCGTGTCCCATCATCAAAAGAAGAACATCTGCCATTTCTTCCGCACAATCGGCCAGGGGTTTGCCTTTGGTGACAGCTGCTGCGAATTCTCCGAGTTCTTCCACGGTAAGTGCGATTCTATAGCCCATATCGTGTCCATTATTGGCCTCAAAATCATGCTTGTGATGAAAGGCTGCGACCTTTTTCATCATCTCATCCCATTCGTGTTCTGGCTCGTGCGCCATCCACTGCTCTACGTTTTTTCCTTCCATGATGGAGTCAAAGGAAGGCGGATTTTGAACTTGTGTGTCACCTGGGCTCGAGAAGCACCGGTCCTTGCATCACTCGATGTTGGCCCGTGCGTCCTGAATCAGACGAACAATTTCCACCCTCAAGTCTGAAGGTTCTATGACCTTGCCAAACGAGGAAAAGACAAGTTTGTCAGGGCCCTTGGTTTCCATTAGAATACCTCGAGAATCAAGATCCAAGAGTTTGACGCTTTCGGGCTTGAACGAATGTGCCCCTTCGCATAGGGTGATCATTGAATCTTCATGGTCTTCGTTCATGTGTTCGATGGATGAGTCTTTGATGGCTTCAAAACCTACATTCGAATCATCAATCATCTCCGAGGCTTCAATCCAACAAATCCGTCCGAATCCTGCGATGTACCTTACCTTAGCAATGCTGTCCAACTTCCAGAAAGAGAAGTTGTGGACATTGAGGTATTGTTCAGCATTGGGTACGCGTTCTGCGTACCGGGCGAGGAGTATTTTTTCTTCACGCTCGCTAATTAGGTGGCACTCTTCCAAGTATTTTTTTGAGAAAAGATCTGCTTTTCGAGGTGAAACAATTCGCTTCATACGTCCAGCGAGGCTTGCACGCCAATTGGTTTGTGGGTCATCTTCTGTGCTCGGATGACTGATGAATAAATTCATCTTGTCTGAACTCAAGAGGTTCTTGGTGTGGGCGGCAATTTCTGCAATCAAAACATATGGTTTCCCATCGGTGTCCACCGCAAATGGAACGATCGATCCTATTGGAAATCCTTCCAAACCCTCAGTTTGTGAAATGGTGGACAAGGTCCCATAATGCACTTCTTGAAGCCATTGATGGACATCTGCGGCTGGGTCACTTTTCTTTCGAGCTATTTTTTCAGCTGCCTTATTCGATGCTTCTTCGTTTTCACTCATGCTCAATCCTCCTTTTCTTGTTCAGTCTTCATCAATTCAAGGGTCGAAACGAGCCACTCGTCAGCCTCGTCCTCATAATCGACGTCACATTCTGCACGCTCAAAGGTGCGCAGGCCGCCTTTCTGTTCCAGTAAACTATCCCATTCACGAGCGGATTCACAAAACATTTCAAACGCCGTATCGCCGATCCCCAATACAGCGAAATGTGTGCCACTTAAAGCATCATTAGACACTTCTGAAATCATGTCATACATCTCTTGGGCGTTGTCGGGTTGTTCCCCATCGCCCCATGTGCTGGTGCAGATGATCACGAACTTGTTTTGAGAGAATTCTTCAACTGATATTTCGTCTAAGCCCGCTACTTTGTTTTCGAACCCATACGCAGTGGCCAAGGCTCCGGCATCAGACGCCAAGAGTTCTGCATTTCCCGTTTGTGAACCGTAATAAATTCCTATTTGATTTTCTTTTTCTATCATTTTTCTTCCTCCGTATCTTGTATTTCATCCTCAATTACAATCCGCAATGGTTGCGTATCTGTACTCGGGACTATGTGGCTGCTTACACCAAACACCATTGCTATATTCTCGATGGTCAAGACCTCTTGAGGCGTTCCATCGGAGATGATTCTACCATCGTGCAACAAGAGAATACGATCAGCAAAACGCGCTGCGATGTTGATGTCATGAATCGCAATCAAAGCGGATTTCGCATGGCTTCTGGAGATTATTTGAGAAATATTCTTCATTGTGGTGATTTGATTTTTCAAGTCTAAATCGCTCGTAGGCTCGTCCATGAGCAAGAGATTGGAGTCTTGTGCCACTGCCTTTGCGACAATCACGCGTTGTCGTTCTCCACCTGAGAGTTGGTCGAACCTCCTGAACGCAAATTCTTCAAGCGACAAAAAGCGAATGGTTTCGCTCACAATTTTTTGGTCCCTTGGACTCACTCGCCAACTGATGTGTGGTCTTCGCCCAAGCAAAACGACATCGAAAACATCGATCGAAAAACTTGTCCTTACCGTTTGGGGTACATAGGACACGCGTCTGGAAAGTTCCATGATACTCAACGATGTGAGGTCCGAAGAGCAGACCTGCACCGTTCCTGAATCCATCTTCAAGATGCGATTGATGCACTTGATGAGCGTTGATTTACCCGCGCCGTTCACGCCCAGAATGGCAACCACTTCATTGGATTCAATGTTGAAACTTATTCCTTTCAGCACCTCATTTCGTCCCCAATTGAAGTTTAAATCCTTAACAGCCAGAAGTTCAGTCATGATCTCCCTCCTGGCTTTTTTAGAAGTAAATAGAGGAAAAAGGGCCCCCCAATCACTGACAACATGATGCCCACAGGAATCACAATTGGAGCGAATAAGGTTCGGCCAACGGTATCAGCAAAGAGCATGAGCATGCTGCCTAACACCGCAGAGCAGGGAATGAGTTTACGAAAATCAGTTCCGACAAACAATCGACTCATGTG
>DUKM01000057.1:29192-44033 GCA_013329255.1 Candidatus Poseidoniaceae archaeon
AGGACAAGGATGTTTTTTCGGGTCCGAACAGGATCAACGCCTGTTGAAATTGCAAAATCATCACCGCCCATCGATAACGCATTGAGGTCCCAAGACCATTTCAAAGCCGTTGGCATCAGGATAATCAGACTCATGCTGACAAAGACAGCGTTCTCAATTGTGGGGCGCGAAAGACTACCAAAGGACCAGTGAGCCAAAGCGGAAAGTTGGGCATCTGTGGCAAAATATTGCAGCGTAGAAACAATTGCTCCAGAAATAAACGTGATGGCAATCCCCACCAAGATGTAAGATTCGGCAGAAATCGAACTGTATCTGCCAAGTTGAATGATGATGAACACCACAATCAATGAAAACAAAAAGGCGTTTGCCACAATGGTAAGATCGTGGTTGTCGACAACTGACCAACCGACCACGATGGCCAACGCAGCACCCAGTGCAGCGCCAGAGGCAACGCCCATCGTCAAGGGTGAAACCAGTGGGTTGCCAAGCGCACCTTGCATCAACGCACCTGCGGTGGCTAAGGCTGCACCGCCGACAATCGCCATCAAAACACGTGGGAAACGGAGTTCCCAGATGATGGCAGACTGGAGTTCAGTCCCCTCGTCCAAACCGAGAATGATTTTCAAAGTCGTCCAGAAGCCAAGGTTACTGGAAGAACCCGTCCCCATCGAATAGATCGCAAACAAAAAGGTGACCAAACTGATCATGAAAATCATCAACGCATGTTGCTTTGACTTTCGTGTGTGCTGAAAAGAGAGGTCGTCCAAAGGTATCACTCCGAATCAATGGTGCAGGTGAAGGTGCCAACTTTGGTTTGTTGATGGTATGATTCGAAGTAATCCACAAGGTAAGCTTCTGTATCGAGGTCGCTAAACAAATCAGGATGGAGGTATTGAGCAAGGGTTGGTAAGCCAAAAATCATCATTGGACCTGCAAATTCACCCGACAGAATGAGCATGCGATCATCCATCACCGCTTGCACTTCATCGAAACCTGGACGGTTGGCAATGAATTCCATGTGTGTTTGACACTTGTCTGCATCATCGTAGTTGTTGAAACCGATGTCAAATGTGATTCCATCAAACATAAGCACGTCTGGATTGACATCGAGAATGGCTTCCATATCGACGTGGGTGGTGTGGCCGGGAAGGTCGGCAAACACATTGACTCCACCAGCCTTCTGGATGAGGTCAGTCCACTGTGACGTACCCGTGAGGACAACTGGGTCCCTCGTCAAGGAGGCGTGATGCTCCATCACGACATTCGGCCGCTCAGATTCGTTGAGGCCTGAGATTCGGTTTTGCACTTCCAATTCGATCGCATCAAATTCGTCGAATATGTCCTGTGCTTTGTCTTCCTTTCCGAACAACGTGGCCAAGACGTTGATTTCTTGCCTCAGGTAATCATACTTGTAAAAGTCAAGGGCAAGGACATCGATACCAACGGGTTCTAATTTTTCCCGTATGGCGTTTGTATCGACCATGCCATTGGTTGCAAAGACAATGTAGACATCTGGATTGGCGTCCAAGAGTGCTTCAAAGTCGATTTCTGAATGCGCAGATTGTTGAATCATCGGTGTGTCGGTAAATTCAGGCCAAAACATTTCATCGTAGAAGTCGCCAGAAACGCCAGTTACAACTGATAAATCAACTTCTAACATTCGCAAGACGCTCGCAGCGTAGGTGTTGGTGATTGCCACCCGCTCTGGAGGCGCATCATAGCCATGCTTCACCCCGTTCGAATCCGTAACTTGAATCAAGCGACCCTCAATGTCTTGTTCAGAGTCAATCGAAGAGACATACCAAACGCCTACGGAGAACAGCAGCAATACAGCAACCTGGAAAACGGCAATGTTTCGTGATTCAACCATGATACCAACCCCTCAATCTTTAATCGTAGAAGACATCATCCAGATGAAAACACCAATCAAGCTGATGATGAAAACAATGGAGGGGAAGGTGACCCCATCTGGTTCTAGTTCTTCCTCAACGGTGACAAACACGGAATCCGAGGCGTCGGAAACCTTTCCGTTTTCGAGTCCGACTTGAACTCGAATTCGATTCCTTCCCGGATCTAAATCGTCAAGAACACACGATGAAGAGGTTCCATTGTAGACTTCATTCGTTTCACCTTGTGCATTTTCAACGCTGACAGCATACCATGCAGCCTTGTCATTCGCCGCCCAAGAAAGCGTCACCGCCTCACCTTCAACTGCCATTGTGGACGAGAGAATGGCCACTGGAGGAATCGCTATTTGGAACACATTGAGTTCCAGTTCGGTTGCTTCTGTTTGGAAACCATTTGGCATACGAGCAACGAGGGTGTAAACGTAATCGCCATCAGACTGATCAACAAATTCGAATGAAGTTTCGCTTCCATCATACACGACGGAGCCGTCGGTGGCAGAGAGAACATAGGAGGATGCTCCTTGGAATTCAGCCCATTCCACCGTGTAATCCGTTGTGGAAATCTCTGCTGTTTCGGTGATAAATTGCGGGGTTGTAGGTACGTCAAAGGATGTTAATTCGTAAACCACTTGCTCGGAATGCGAGCCAGGGAGTCGATCGATTTTCTTGACAAAGTTTCGAACCGTTTCGTTATACCATAATTCCCAAGAGACAACATTGTCGTTCAAGTCAAGGATGGAGTAGTGAGTTGTTTGGAAGGTCCCTGCGGGCGTTGTTATTTCAGCAAGGCTTTGTGTGACCCTGTTCATTGTGTCATCGTAGCCGTTGGGGTGCCCTGGAACACCAATCACATTGGTTCGGTTGAAATGAAGGTCACATTCCTCATAATCTGAGAAAAGGTTTGTTGGATTTGATGCCTCGGATGAGGAAAAGTTCCAACCGAGTTGCCCTTCCATGAAGTAAGAAGATTCGAGAGGAGCGTCGCGCCAGTAGGTCTGGATTGGAAGCAAGTTTGTGGTGTCATACCAACGGTATGATTTTTCTCCTGCGAGTGCATATTCATCCTTATGCCGGGTCTTGAATACAGTTTGCTCTGCTCCGAAGGCATCGAGGAGCGTTTCTTTTTCCAAAGCCGTGATGGAGACATTATGCACCCCGTTATCGGACGTTGGTGTGTATGCTACTTGGTAATCCCAGGACATTCCTACCGACCATAGATCCTCACTGACTTCGTTTCCAAGAACAATCAAAAGCAGAAGATCTGGGCTAGCAGTAGAGCCATTTATGTTAAAGGAAACAAGTTTGAAATCATAACTGCCCTGAGATTCGGGTGTAAATTCGTAGTAGGTATTTACCCCGGTGTAGAGCAAATCATCGTCAAGATAGAGGTGATAGGAATTGGTGAAATTGCCTGCAACCCATTCGATAAGATGGGGTTCGATGGAAATGGTTTGTTCTGAATTGCTGAAGTACGCAGGACCTGGTAGAAGGAGTTCCACATTGGAAGAAAGGTTGATCCATACCTCACCGTAAGTCATTGTAAAATTGTAATCCGGAATGGTTGGTTGATTGTTTTTGGTGAAGGTGAGGGTTTGATTTGAACCGACGGGTAAATGTTGCAACAAGAAGAAACCATCGTCATTGGTCACACATTCTGTGACGCCGTTGCTCACCTTGGTACCGACAAGAGGTTGGCCACCGAGGTGGGTGAGGAAGCCGTAGGCACTGTTTTCGCCTTCTTGAAAGTTAAAATGATTCGGGACGTTTGCTTGCATGTTGAAATGCAAGTACTGAGATTCACTTTCTTCTCCATTTGACATGGCCTTCAAGGTGTAATAGGAACCAATTGGCAGGAGGTCGAATTCCACAACACCGTCAACAGGAGAACGAATATCCTGTTCCTCAATCAATTCAACCGTTGAATTGGAAGAGCCATTGGAAAGTGCCTGGCCATCGGCATCAGCGAATTCAGCTGTAATCCAGTTTAATCCAGCATGCCAGTCTAACTGCATGTCCGATTGGAAGATCATGTTGCGGTAAACGACTTCATGGCCGTTGTTCATGAAATAAGCCCTGACTGTATGCCTGCCCGGTGAGATTCCTTCAAACACATAATTGCCTTCGGCATCTGACCAAATTGATGCGGAAGAATCGACTTTGATGGACGTCGAACCTGCGATTGCACCTTCGGCGTCGTAAACGTTGCCCGACAGCGTGAAGGTTTGTGGTTCATCAGCAGAAGCCACCATGGCCATGCACAGTGAACACATCATCAAACTAACAAGAAATACGGCCTTGGGCGCACCAAACCGGTGGTGTCTGGATTCTTTTAGCCTCTTTCCGACACTCCCATGAGGAGAGGAACAGTTTGAATTTTTGGTTTGCACTCGCATAGCAGCCACCGGTTTAGGGCGCCCTAAATATGGCCCATAGATATAGTTTAGGTTGCCCTAAAATAGCACTCAGCACTTATTCAACCGAACCTAGACAGCGATGCTCCTCATAGCCAAAGCGAAATCAGCAAGAATGATTCTGACGGTCCTCATACGAGGAGTCCAAGCATACAGGCCCAAACCGGTGCGAGCCGTTGATTGGCTTGAGCTGAAACACTGTGATGATCGAGGTCTTGTGAGGCATCGCCAGGTTCACGCCCAGCAGCCCAGTTAGAAGAAATGCAGACTGCTGCATACGGCAGGTTGAGTTCACGTGCCAGTTTGACTTCCCTTGGCATGGTCATGCCGACCATGTGGCCACCGAGCGTGTCGATGGCGTCAATCTCTGCCTTTGTTTCGAAATGAGGGCCTTGAGCAAGCCAGTATGTGTAATGCATTCGCTCGTTCGCATCAAAGCCCTGCGTCGTTCGAAGTACAGATTCCAGCGTGGCATTAAGGGTCGAATCAAACGGATCGGTGACCGATGTGAACACCGCTGCATCATCGTGGAAGGTGCTTGCATGGCCGGTGAAATCGAGGTATTGGTTGGCCAATGCCACCTTGCCCGGAGGAAAGTCCTGTGGAATTGCTCCAACTGAACAAACCGCCATGATGGCCTCGCAACCAGCATCAGCCAACGCCTTCATGTTCGCACGGTGTTCGATCATGTGAGGCGGTTTGCTTGCTTCTCCATCGTTGTGATGGCGTTGTAAAAAGATCAGCTCTTTCTTGACCTCACCGTGAGTAAGTTCGATGCATGTGAGCGGCACTTCACCGTACGGTGTTTCCACAACCACTTGGTCGCGCTGTGTCAAAGCAAGGCCGTGGGCCTTGAGTTCATCGCCGAGCGTCATGTCAATGAGGCCTGTCCCTCCGATTACACCGAGTCGCTGCATGCTTGCTCCACCTTTTCCTTCCATGTCAAACCTGTGGCCCTAAAGCCGCTTTGACATTGCTTTCGCTGGTCATGTGGACGAACCGGGGTTCGTGTGGGTTCACTCGTTGAGGCGTGCAATCAAGTCAGCCTTCTTTCCAGAGACTGGCTTTCCTGCTGCTTTGAGAAGATCCTTCAACTCAGCAACAGTCATGCTGCTGTGGTCGACGTCTGCTGCAGGTGCTGCTTCTTCGGCCACTGCTTCTTCGGCAGGTGCTTCTTCAGCAGGTGCTTCTTCAGCAGGCGCTTCGGTCTTTTCGGAGGCAGGTTCCATTGCTTCGGCGGCGTCCAAAATTGAAGGTGCGTCTTCGGCTTCTTCATCTTCGTCTTCCATTGCCGATGCGAGTGCTGCGGCCTTCTTGGCCTTGATTTCAGCATCGCTTCGAGCTTCTTCTGCGTGAATTTCATCGAGGGTCTTGCCCTTTTCAGTGATGACACCTTCTTGCAAGAGTTGGCTCTTGCGGATGGCGACGCTCTTCACTGGGTAGATTGGCTTCACGGCCTTGCGAATTTCTTCTTCCATGGTTCCGTCCAAGATTTGTGTTTGAATCTTGGCGTATGTGGCCTTGGCTGCGAACGCAACGATGAGTTCACGGGCCTTAGCGCGCATGGCTTGCTTGATCGAGGTTTGAACTCGCTTCTGGGTGATGATGAGTGGCTTCAATCGAACGAGGTATCCGTCGGTTGAAACGACATCGACGACGTCGTCGACCTTTCCGCGGTATCGGCGGATCTGGCGTCGGATGTGGTCGGTTTGATGGTGGTGACCGATGAATGTGGTCAAGGCGTCTTGTCCAACACATTCAGTGACACGGAACCGTAGGATCACGTGCATCTTGGTGAAGTCACCGCTGAATTCTTGTTGCGTCATCTCATACACTCGTCCCATGATATGCTCATCGGACTCCCCAATAGTCTCTCCAATTTTCTTAAATTCCCATGGATTGCGTGGTGCACGAATCGTGTACCAGCGCTTTGTCTTCCACTTGTCTCGCTGCTTACGTGCTGCTGCACGTGCCTTTGCACTTACTTTTTTTGCCATGGGATCAACTCTAGGGGGGGTGTATTGCGGGGGCTACCCCACTTGCAAGCCTGCGACAAACCACCCCTATTTCAAGAACCCCCTCAAGCAAGGCGGAAATGCCGACCCGTGGTGGTTCGAGAAAACGATTATCAAACGGTCCAATGGGCAGTTGAAAGGCCTACAGGTTATTCGCTGCTGTAGACCACAGAAACCGTTTGGAACACGTTGAGGAAGTCTTGTCCGTCTTCTGGGGTGATCCTCAATTCATGGAGAAGGTAAGTGTTGAAATGAACGGTGTTCCAAGTCTCTTCACTGCCGTCTTCAGCCTGCCCACTCTTGCTTTGGCATACATCGTCAAGTTCGTCGACAATGTTCCAGGAAAACTGCACCGTTTGCCCGCCGCCGCCGATGCCGTCGATCAAGCTCGGATTTTCAACCGTGGAATTCACTTCAATCACAATCGGATGAACGCCGTTGTTGTTGGGGGTGGGATTGAACGCAAGGGGTGTCGGGTTGTTGGTGTTCGTTTCAGTCCAATCGATTCGAAGGTCGACGCGAATCGAGACCGATTGGTTTTGACGAGCCCCGTCGTCATCGATAGCAAACAGAGTTACGTTGTGGATGCCATGCTCTTCGAACGAAAGGGAAACGATCGATTGTTGCGAGGCGTCGATGATAATGGGCGAGGTGCCATCCATCAGATCAACACCAAAGGTCACCAACTCGCGTGCAGAAGTGGTTCGAGAAAAGTCAAAATCGACGTCCATAGATTCGAGTGAAGTTCGTCCACCATCGACATAAGTTTCGACCACGGTGCCGTTGAGGCTAGCATACTCGACGTCCAGTTCAATCATCGAATCGGTCGTTGAAGATTCAATGCAACCAGCAAGGGACGCAGCCAACAGGAGGGACACCAACAGCAACGGCTTGTTCCGACCCATGCCCCACCCTCCATGCCTGCGTATAAAATGACAACGATTGACTGGAAAGAGCATTGCATCCATCCCTCTCCCGTAGAGGTACGAGTTGATACCATCATGCCCTCGAGAACGACGGTCCACTGAATCTTACGATTTTTTCATGGTGGAGCCAATTCTGATGTTTTGGTCCCAAACAAATGGATGCAGTCCAATGCCTGACTGCGCTAACCTCTTGAGCGAACGCTCCCTCGACAAGCCATGAGCCTCCATCACATCACATGGCGCGCCACAGCAAGCGGCCTTGCTGATGAAACCGTTGTTGCTGATGCCCTCGCATGGCTGATGGACGACGAGGAAGCCGTGGAAATTGAACGCACGACATCCTACCACGGTTCCGAAATCCACATTGTTGAAGCCAAAACTACCCGCAAAGGGCCTGCTCTTCGATGCCTCGCTCGACTCGGCCGCAAGAACCTACAGATCTTGCTCAACGAGGTTGAGGCTCGCCTTGATGAATCCCACACGCTTCATATTCGGCTCGATTTCAACGCCCTGATCAACGGTGAAGTTCGCCTAGCGTCATCCGACGATGGCCCCACAATCAAAGGGCACACCAAGGTACAGGTGTTTCCAGGCCAAGAAGGTTTGAGCGAAGCACAGAGCACGATTGAAGCAGCGATGGCGCTTGCTGATGTGGAACAGTAAAGGCCCATCGTGGCATTGATATGAGATTGCCAACGACCTCGTGGCATGGCCAAGTCAAGCAAAGCATTGCTCTTGGCCCTGTTGATGAGCGTATCGCTGCTTCACGCACAAGCGCTGAACCTCAACGGCAGAAGCATCGAAGAACCAGTCTGCAACGCTGAAAGGCAAGCCAATTGGACCGTGGGCTTGATACAATGCAGCGACAACATCAGCGCTGGTTACACCCTCTTTTCCCCAATGCCAACAACCACAGCTTACCTGATCGACAGCGACGGGCGAGAAGTGCACACCTGGACATCACCTGGTGGACATCGGCCGGCACTCTCTGCCTACCTCATGGACGACGGCTCCCTGTTGCGGACCGCAAACATCGCACAAACGGCCGTAGGCGATTTCAGCGGTGGTGGCACCGCTGGAAAAGTCGAACGCATCGCATGGAATGGCAGCCTGATGTGGTCCTATGAGTACTCATCAACAACCTACATTTCTCATCACGACATCGAACCACTTCCGAATGGCAACATCTTGATGATTGCATGGGAAGCAAAAACCGATGCTGAAGGTGAACTGGCGGGTAGAAATCCAGCCATTGCCTCGGACGCACCGGGTGGCAGCAATGGCGTATGGCCGGACAAAATCGTCGAAATACAGCCAAACGGAACAACGGGTGGCGACGTCGTGTGGAGTTGGCACGCGTGGGATCATTTGATTCAGGATTACAATTCAAGCCAAGACAACTTTGGCGTGGTGGCAGACCACCCAGAATTACTCGACATCAACTTCATCGATGCTGCCGGAGCGCAGGCCGGAAAGGCCGATTGGATGCACTGCAATGGCATTGATTACAACGCCCAACTCGACCAAATTGCACTCTCGTGTAAGAACATGAATGAAATCTATATTATCGACCACAGCACGACAACCGAGGAAGCCTCGGGCCACACAGGCGGGGCCTCTGGGAAGGGTGGTGATTTCCTCTATCGTTGGGGCAATCCGGAAGCCTACGATGCAGGTACAGACCAAGACCAACAACTGTTCGGGCAACATGATGTTCAATGGATTGAGGCGGACCGAGCCGGCAATGGAAGCCTGATTGTGTTCAACAACGGCGTCAATCGAGCCGGCACATACTCTTCGGTTGATGTCATCACGCCGAGCGTTGTTGACGGCGCTTACCTCATGGATGAGTCAAACCGTTACCTGCCCGCGGCCCCATCATGGACATGGGACCAAGGAGCAGCAATGTATTCTGGTGCTATTTCGGGGGCAGAGCGCTTGCCGAACGGAAACACGCTTGTGACCCACGGAAATCAAGGAACCGTCTACGAAGTGACGCTGGATGGCGAAATCGTTTGGACCTACATCAACCCGGTCTCAAAAGACGGCATTGTCGAACAAGGGGCTGAAATCCCCGACGGAAATCAGGTCAACACCAAAGGCAATCCAGTGTTTAGAGCCCGTCGTATCCCACTCGACCACGCTGCCTTTGCCGGCCAATCGTTGACTTCAGGTGAGTACATCGAACCATGGAACGATGCCTGCCCCGAAACAGACGCTCTGCCTTGGGACCGCGACGGCGATGGTTGCATCGACGACAGCGATGCAGATGGGATCCTCGACCCCGATGATTCGTGCCCCGGGTTCGATGATGCAATCGACGTTGATGCAGATGGCACAGCCGATGGTTGTGATTCATTCGTTGATGCTGATTCTGATGGCGTCGAAGATGCCAACGACACCTGCGCTGGCTTTGACGATGCAATCGACATCGATCAAGACGGCACACCCGATGGATGCGATGAATTGATTGACAGCGACGAAGATGGTGTAGCGGATGAACAGGATTCTTGTGAAGGCCATGATGACCAAACGGATGTCGATCAAGACGGCACGCCTGACGGATGCGACAGCCTCCTTGACAACGATGGCGATGGGGTTGCGAATGCAGTGGATCAGTGCGCAGGCTACGATGATGCTGTTGATTTGGATGAAGACGGCACGCCTGACGGATGCGATGACCAAGTTGATGTTGGAGGGCCACAAGTTGAGTCAACTGAAAACAACACGACATTGAATCAAACCACAAATCAAAGCGATGATGGAGGAATAAATCCCTCATCAGGGCAAGCAGATGGCGATGCCAGCAAGGGGGATTTCCCGGTTGCTGTATCCCTCGTATCATTAGGGGCATTTCTGTCTGTATTCTTCGCTTTGCTGAGAAAAAATCGCCCTGATGACCAAATTGGATTAAATGGGTCACCTTCCGATGGCGAACTTGACCTCGTTGGCCCTGAACCTGAAAAACAAACGTTGGCTCAAGACGCATCAAACCCTATGATGGCGCTCGGTCCCACTGGGCCTCAACCTCTACCTCTTCCGACGGCTGGTCTGCCGGATGGGTGGACGATGGAACAATGGGCGCATTACGGACACCAATGGCAGGAAGAAGACCAATAGGACTGCTTGGTGATGCCTGATATCATCTTCAAAGGCTTCATGTATCTGCTGTCCCTCGCACAGAGCGGAGACCAACATATGACACACGTAGTAACATCCACTTGCGTCGATCACAAATACCAAGAATGCGTTGTCGTTTGCCCTGTTGAGGCGTTTCGAGAAGCAGACACCTACCTCGTCATCGATCCCGATGAATGCATTGACTGCGGTGCTTGCATTCCTGAATGCCCTGTTGATGCTATTTTTGCAGACACAGATGTTCCAGATGAAGAAGAATATTGGATTGAGCGCAACGCTGTCGAATCCGTTGACGCTGAAATCGCAGAAGGCGATTCCCCAGTGCTCGCCGATTGAAGCCAAATCCTCGACATGGTTGAGCCGTGGGTGCGAACCAATGTTCATGAAGGTCAGATGTTAGGAGAGGCTGAATCACATGGTGCACACTGACTTCACAAACCTTCGAAACGGCAGCGACCTCCTCAAGCGTGGGTTTGCAAGAATGCAACAGGGCGGCGTCATTATGGACGTTGTTGACCCCGCTCAAGCAGCAATTGCAGAAGACTCTGGTGCAGTGGCGGTCATGGCGCTCGAACGGGTTCCTGCAGACATCCGCAGGGACGGTGGCGTAGCACGAATGAGCCATCCAGACATGATTCAGGGCATTCTTGATTGCACTTCGATCCCGGTGATGGCGAAAGCCAGAATTGGCCACGAAGGCGAAGCAAGAATCCTCGAGTCGATGGGCGTCGACATGGTGGATGAATCTGAAGTCCTCACCCCAGCTGACCCGTTCTTCCACATCGTCAAGAAGGATTACGAAATCCCATTCGTTTGCGGTGCTACTGGACTCGGAGAAGCGGTTCGAAGAATCTACGAAGGCGCCTCGATGATCCGCACCAAGGGCGAGGCTGGCACTGGCAACCTCGTTGCTGCTGTCACCCATGCCCGATTAATCGACCAGGAAATTAAGCAAGTGCAAGGCCTTGATGAGAACGGCATTCAATCCGCAGCCCTCATGATCATGGACCGGTTCAAGGTTTTGGCGAACACTTCAGAACTCCCTGGTAGCCACCCAATGACCCCATTTGGAGCCATTGACGATGTGATGGAACATGAAATCCAGTCAATCTTGAACGATGTCCGGGACATGGGACGACTGCCTGTAGTCACGTTCTCAGCTGGCGGTATTGCAACACCTGCAGATGCATCTCACATGATGCGCCTCGGCATGGATGGTATCTTTGTCGGGTCTGGAATCTTCAAGTCGAGCGATCCAAAAACGATGGCCGACGCCATTGTGCTTGCTACGGCTCACTACGATGACGCTTCCAAAGTGACAGAGGCCATGGCCATGACACTGGGCGACCCAATGAAAGGCGACGAATTGGAGACACTCGAAGTCCGAATGGACCAACGTGGCTGGTAAATTAGCATTGGGAAAGAAGTGGTTTCGAACCCAACCTTGAGCAATTGTTCAACGAATCGCAATACGACCCTATCATGAAAGGGACTATATCCATCTCAAACTTCGGTAGGCCGATAGACATGACACAAATCGATGAGGCCATTGACACGCTAAACGGTTTAGATGCTTGGATGCAATGGGGAGTTGGCGCTCTTGCTACTGCTTTAACCATCATCGTTATTCGTTTCTTGATGAGGAAGGTCATATTAGACTTCGTCAAAGTGACGAAGTTCGATTGGGATGACCAGCTTTACCGGCCCGTTTCCACCCGAATGTACATATTCATTCTCTTGGCTGGAATACAGGCAACCATGACATGGGTCTTAGGGGAGAGCGACAACCTCAACACCTCGACAGAATCACTGTTCCAAGCAGCATACATTTTGCTTTCAACTTCGCTGACCAGCGTTGGCCTGAAGGTGATGGTCCCAGTGGTGATGGACCGTTTCACAAATCCAGGAACCGTCACCGTTTCTGGGAGCAACTCGCTTATTGTGTTCTTGCTCCGCGCAGTTGTATGGTTTGGAGGCGCATATCTAGCACTCTCAGAAGTCGGCATCGAACTTTTGGGACTGCTCGCTTCATTGGCAGTGTTTTCTCTAATCATTGGTCTTGCTATGCAACAAACGCTTGGCAACATCGTCAATTCGTTCATGCTCGCACTCGATCAACCGTTTGAAGTCGGAGATCGAATTGAAGTCGATGGAGAAATCGGTTCCGTAGTTTCCGTTGGCATCCTGTCAACAAAGGTCTTGACCAATGAAGAGAACTTAGTTGTGATTCCAAACAACAACCTCGTCAACTCAACCGTCATCAACCATGCACGAGGCGGCAGCGATGGCGTTGGGCGAAGGATTTCTCTGGTTCTAGACATCGGTGTTGAATACGATGAAGACATATCTCACGTCAAGTACACGGTCCTGCAATTGATGAGGGAATGCCCCTACATTATCGACTTACCAGAACCCCGAGTGTTGTTGAATGAACTGGGAGATTTCGCCAAAGTGTTCCGCATGTACGGGTGGGTTGAGGATTATTCAGATGAATTTGTGGCCAAAGATTGGTTGCTCAAGAACATCGATGAACGTTTCGCCAAGGAAGGCATTGGCATTCCATTCCCAACAGCAATCGAGATTACGGCAAGTGACAAATCGACATACAACAAGCAGCGCAAAGCAACGAATGTTCGTGCTGCCCGCCTCAAGATGATCAAGGAAGATAAGGCCCTATTACGAGAGCGAGCTGCGGCAAAAGATGAAATTGAAGAGGTCAATGAGCGCCTCAAAGATCCGGAACTCGATCGAAAGGAACGGACTGCTTTGGAAGAATCACTTCGTGAACTTAACCGCGTATTGAGTATGTTCGAAGCAGGCGACAACTGATTCATCCAAAAACGAGTCATTGACGCCATAAGCACGAGTGCCTTGAGATACGGACCCTTTCATGATAGGGAATCAATTAAGACACCTACCCGTTCATGATAGGCCATGGACGGTGTGAATACTCGTGATATGCAAATCGTAATCCAAGTCGACCAAGCCGATCACCTTCTAGGTCAAGGATTATCCAAGGACTTCATTAAAATTGAACACCTTTACAACGTCAAAGAATCGCCTGAAGGACCTCATGCTCTTGTTCAAATGGAATTTGAAGACAGTAAAGTTTTGAAGAAAGACCACGAAGGACTAAGAATGCTGGAGATTATCGAACAGGGCAAAAATAGCGCTATTTGCAAAGTTCAACTCTTAGGTCAATTGGGGAAACTATTCTCAAAATCACCACATGTTTGGTGGATCACGCCTACGATATTGTATCCTGACCGCTTTGTTATGACTTTACGCGGAACACCCAAATCGTTACGTAAAATCCGTGCCGAGTTGAGTAAAGTGATCGAGGATTACAAAATCAGATTAGGACCAACATCTCACTTCGATTCTGAAGTCCCTCAACTTTTGCCATCCCGCCAACAAATCGTTTTGGATAAAGCCATTGAAATGGCTTATTATGAACGCCCGAGGGGATGCACTCAACGAGATATCGCAGAAAGCCTCGGGATCAAACAAGCGACTGTGAGTGAACATTTGCAGTCAGCGGAGTCCAACATAATACATTTGTACAAAGATGGGCAATAATTCACCCTATCATGAACGGTTGAAGGTCTATCCACTTGGTTTTGGTAATCAACTTATGTCCGGCGCACGCCATGCCAATTTCAACCGAGCCCTCGTTTTATCGCTCCTGATGATAATGATGACCCAAGTGGGGTATCTTGAATCAATGAATTCGTTGACCAACAGCGAAGAAACGCTTGACGAGAGCAACGACGTTCTCGAAACGGGCGGCTCAGGCTCGTCCTTTGCCTATGCGAACGACAAGGTGTCTGCTGGAGATTACCACACCTGTGCCATCCTTGACAACGGTGAGGCGAAGTGTTGGGGATCTGACAACGTTGGACAGTTGGGCGATGGTGGAACCAACACGAACACCAACACACCTTCATCCACAGCGATTGACCTCGGAACGGGCCGAACGGCCGTTGCGGTGTCTGCTGGATTGCTGTACACCTGCGCCATCCTCGACAACGGCGACCTGAAGTGCTGGGGGTATGATTACTACGGACAGTTGGGCGATGGTGGAACCAACACGAACACCAACGCACCTTCATCCACACCGATCGACCTCGGTACTGGCCATACGGCCGTTGCGGTGTCTACTGGAGGTTCTCACACCTGCGCCATACTTGACAACGGCGATATGAAGTGCTGGGGACGGAACCAATTTGGACAGTTGGGCGATGGTGGAACCAACACTCGCACCGCACCTCCATCCACAGCAATCGACCTCGGCACGGGCCGAACGGCCGTTTCGGTAACTACTGGCCATTACCACACCTGCGCCATCCTTGACAACGGCGATGTGAAGTGCTGGGGACAGGATAATTACGGACAGTTGGGTGATGGTGGAACCAACACCAACACCAACGCACCTTCATCCACA
>DUKM01000057.1:44343-44677 GCA_013329255.1 Candidatus Poseidoniaceae archaeon
AGCGATTGACCTCGGCACGGGCCGAACGGCCATTGCGGTGTCTGCTGGAGATTCCCACACCTGCGCCATCCTTGACAACGGTGAGGCGAAGTGTTGGGGGTTGGACCTCGTTGGACAGTTGGGCGATGGTGGAAGCAACACCAACACCAACGCACCTTCATCCACAGCGATTGACCTCGGAACGGGCCGAACGGCCGTTGCGGTGTCTACTGGAGAACATATGCACACCTGCGCCATCCTTGACAACGGCGACCTGAAGTGCTGGGGAAGGGACGATTACGGACAGTTGGGCGATGGTGGAGGCAACACGAACACCAACGCACCTTCATCCACA
>DUKM01000057.1:44991-45418 GCA_013329255.1 Candidatus Poseidoniaceae archaeon
AGCGATTGACCTCGGCACGGGCCGGACGGCCGTTGCAGTTTCTGGAGGGGAATATCACACCTGCGCCATCCTTGATAACGGCGATGCGAAGTGTTGGGGGTATGACCAATACGGACAGTTGGGCGATGGTGGAAGCAACACCGCCCAAGGTTCACCCGTTGCAGTCTCCGGAAGCAACACCTGGGATTCCTCAACTGGACTGAGCAGCAGCTCAGGTTCCTCGCAAAGCAACTTTACAGCAAGCATCGAAGGTGCAGATCTCATCATCGATGAGGCCATGACCGACATCACTTTCCAATACAACGCCAGTGCGGCAAATGGCTCAGGCAGCGGTTCAGGCTCTGGAACCTCCAACGGCAACGGAACAACTTGGCAGGTGGCTGATATCCACAGCACTGGCAACAGTAACCCCGGACAATACATGGAG
>DUKM01000057.1:45788-46043 GCA_013329255.1 Candidatus Poseidoniaceae archaeon
GCTACGAACTGTGGGCTCATGATACCTCAAACGCCTCAACTTGGCAGGTGGCCGATATCCACAGCGGAAGTGACCACAGTTACCCCGGAGCATACATGGAGTTCTTGATCGGTGATACGCTCTACTTCAGTGCGTATGATGGAAGCAGCGGCGTCGAACTATGGGCTCATGATACCTCAAACGCCTCAACTTGGCGGGTGGCTGATATCAACAGCGGGACTGGCCACAGTTACCCCGGACAATACATGGAGTTAC
>DUKM01000057.1:46374-46532 GCA_013329255.1 Candidatus Poseidoniaceae archaeon
GGTGATACGCTCTACTTCAGTGCGGATGATGGAAGCAGCGGCTACGAACTATGGGCTCATAATACCTCAAACGCCTCAACTTGGCAGGTGACTGATATCGACAGCACTGGCAGCAGTAACCCCGGACAATACATGGAGATACTCGTCGGTGATACGCT
>DUKM01000051.1 GCA_013329255.1 Candidatus Poseidoniaceae archaeon
TTGTCGATCGGTGAGGGTGTAACCCCATTCCTCTTCGACCCACGTATCGCCTCTCGATTTGTATCGGCCTTCAAGGGCGCGAACATGATCGCTGCAGACCTGATGTCCAAGTCCCCTTGAGCCAGAGTGGATCATGGCAACGAGTTGTCCTTCATACAGCCCCCATGCCTCAGCGGTGCTGGCGTCAACCGTTTTTCCAACCGTTTGCAATTCGAGGAAGTGATTGCCGCTGCCAAGCGTTCCAAGCGCTCTCAACCCTCGTTCCCTCGCTCTTTGAGAAATAGAAGCGTGTTCTGTAGCGAGGCGACCGCTTGATTCAATGTGTGGCAAGTCCTCATGGTAACCAAAACCCAGTTCCGCCGCAGCATGAGCGCCACCATTGATCAAATCATCCAATTGCTGTGCGTTGATATCGAGGCCACCTTTCCCCGATGCGCCAGCAGGGATTCTTCCAGCGAGTCGGCCTGCTAATTTCTTGAGGTTGGGTATGTCTGATTCAGTTGCGTCCAACGCCAACATTCGCACGCCGCAGTTGATGTCAAAGCCAACACCGCCCGGAGAGATTGCGCCTCCCTGCTCACCCGCTTCAGTATCGGTTGCAATCACGCCGCCAATTGGCAAACCGTAGCCATAATGCCAGTCTGCCATGGCCCATGCTTCGCCAACGATACCAGGCAAGGCAGCCGCATTGACAAGTTGTTCCGGCCCACGATCATCGGCGTGTTTGTCCAAGTGGGCCCGATCGGTCACAAGGCGTGCGTCGACCTTCATACGGCCGTGGGCCTTGATGCGCATGGTGCCGTCACCCTCGTCAACGAGGTGATTGCGCCATTCTTCGCCCATGGGCCGGCCTCGGGTGAATTACCTTTGAGCGTTGTTCAAGTCATTTGTATGAATCCACAGCACAGGTTTCAAGGGGGAGGCGTCACAGGGAGACTCGTTCCTCTCCGGGTGTGTTGTTATGAGTATGCCACCAATTGATTTGGCTGTGTTCCATGAGAACGGCTTCGTTCGTAAGCAATGTCGCATCACAGACCTTTGGTTTTGGACCACCGATCAAACAAGAACCACATGCGGTGATACAACTGAAGATGAGTACACATTCATTGGCGCACCTCTGATTCAAGGCTATCCAATGCGAGGAAAGGCGTTGAAAGACGCCATGCGTGAGACTTTTTTGAAGTTCTTCGAAGCCCAAGGTCACACAAGGGTTGCCCCATACCCTGTCCTTGCACGATGGCGAGATGACATTCACTTGACCATCGCTTCTATTGCTGATTTTCAACCTCACGTCACCTCGGGTGAAGTTGAACCTCCTGCGAACCCTTTGACGATTTCACAACCATGCATTCGCCTGACCGACGTCGATGCTGTGGGCCGCTCTGGACGGCATTTGACCACCTTTGAGATGATGGCCCATCACGTCTTCAATCGTCCTGATGAAGGTCGAATGTTCTACTGGATGGAAGAGTGTGTTCGCTTTTGCCATGACCTCCTGACCGATGCACTTGGAATTAATCCCGATGAAATCACCTACGTGGAGAACCCTTGGTGCGGCGGTGGCAATGCCGGGGCCGCTGTGGAAGTCATCGTTGGCGGTTTAGAATTGGCAACGCTGGTTTTCATGAACATGGAAGAACACCCCGAGGGCGATGTTGAACTCAAAGGAGACCGCTACAGAGAAATGCCGCTTCAAATCATTGACACTGGCTATGGCTTGGAACGGTTTTGCTGGGCGGCTGCAGGCACCCCAACGATTTACGAATCGATTTACCCCGAGTCAACCACGTGGTTGAAAGAACTCTCAAATTTCAGTTCCATCTCCTCACAATGGCCAACGCTTGACCTTGACGCTCTGCTGGGAGAAATGAGTCGGCTAAACGGCATTATGAACATTGAACCTGGAGTCGATGCCGAGGAACTTCGTTTGACCTTCTTGCGAAGGTTGTCTGAACGCGGCATTGATGTGACTGCTGAACAATTTTCAGCCATCACAGAACCACTTGCTAAAATCTACGCCATCCCCGATCACCTTCACGCCCTGTGCAACATGCTCGGTGACGGTCTGGTGCCATCAAACGCCAAGGCCGGCTATCTTGCTCGTATGCTCGCACGCCGCACGCTTCGTTTGCGCGACGAACTGAACATCACTGTTTCACTCGCGGAGTTAGCAACGCACCACATTGAAGTCAACCTTGGTGGAGCAGCAATGAAACAAACACATGATGGTTTGCTTGGTATTTTAGAACTCGAGGAAGCTCGCTACGGGGAAATGCTGCGCAAAGGGGGTAACGTCATCAACACCCAATTAAAATCACTTCCAAAAGACGCAGTTCGTATTCCCGATGAGATCCTGTTCAACATGAACGATTCGCATGGATTGGCGCCAGACATGGCGGTCAGCCTCGCTCGACATGCCGGGTGGTCATCCGTTTCAGTTCGAACCGGCTTTGCTGCTGAGATGGCAGAACGGCATGCTACGCTGGCAAAACAAGCCGCTCAAGCCGTTGAAGTACAACCACTCGTTGCAGAGCAACTTTCGGTCCCTGCAACTCAGGCTTTGTATTATGACGACGTGCAACAACAAGAATTCGATGCTTCAATCTTGGCATGCCTTCCTCTCATTGGTGAAGATGTGCCAGA
>DUKM01000023.1:0-6617 GCA_013329255.1 Candidatus Poseidoniaceae archaeon
AGCAAGACTGCATCAGATGGGATTCTGCCGTTCGGGTCAATGACGATGCGAAGCGGTTGACGTTGTGCTTCGACGCGACGTACCGTAAGCGAGGGGTCATCCCTTGCTACAGTTTCAGCGCCCACCAGAACCGCATCGCAGTCCTGGCGCAGTTGGTGAACTGCATCGAGGCACGCCTCAGAAGTAAACCGCATGGGAGCGCCCGAGCGATCATCGACAGAACCGTTGCGGTCGACTGCGATTTTGACCGTCACCATTGGGCGACGGTGTTCGCACCAGTGCATGAAAGCGCGCATTTGAGCGCCTGCCTCTGCTTCGAGCAGCCCTTGACGAACATTAATTCCCGCTTGAACAAGCACTTCAATACCGGCACCACGGACAGTCGGGTTTGGATCCAAATGGGCGACAATGACCTCTTTAATTCCCGCCCACATCAACGCCTCTGTGCATGGAGGCGTTCGACCGAAGTGGTTGCAGGGTTCGAGCGTGACGTAGGCTGTGGCTCCGTTGGAGGAAAATCCATTCTTTTCTGCGTCGTGGATGGCCATTTGCTCAGCATGCAGACCACCGAGGTGATCGTGCCAGCCTTCAGCGATTACATTTCCGTCTTTGACTAAAACACATCCGACAAGCGGGTTCGGACTCACCCGCCCCCTGCCCCGTTCAGCGACCTTCAGGGCTCGTTGCATGAACCCGTATTCTTGGTCGCTCCACACCGTGGCCATGCTTCATCCACATGGCTGGGGTTCAAGACATCTTGCATACTTGCAAGGCCGTCGCATCTGTGGAAAGACCACTGCGCTAATATACGAACGAATAAATCTAGATTATGCATAATGACTGAAAGATGACCCATTTTAAGTTGGGACGTGAAATGCAATTACCGGAGAAGGTTTCAAACGCTTGTTCGTTTTCTTGCGAGTATGGCCTCCGATGAACACGCAGCCCACCCCGCACCCCTCGACTTCCAGCCAGATTCCTCGTCCAAAATCAAGAAAGGTGTACATAAGCCTCAATATGCGCCTGTTTTCACTCAAAAGTCCAAGAAAGGCAAGGCCACCAAACAAGTCCACATGCTTGTGAATCCTTACTCTGGAAAGAGGAAAGGGCGAGCGACTGGAGAATTGGCTAAATCCATGTTTGAGGCTCAAGGCGTTAAAGTGAACATTCATTTTTCAGCCTACAGCGGACACCTGATCAAAATAGCCTCCGAAATCAAGGCCAAAGCCAGCGACGTGTTTGTCGTGGTGGGTGGCGATGGAAGCTTGTCAGAAGTTGTTACAGGCCGCATGCAAGCGGCCTCGGAAAAAAGTGAACTGTTTGGATTGGTTCCCGCCGGCACCGGCAATTCGGTGGCTCATGATTTAGCCATAGGCACAACAGAAGAGGCTGTAAATCATATCTTGAAAGGGCGCAATCAAGCGTTCGATTTGGCAAAGGTCGAGATGGGCAACGGCTTACCCGGAGCGGTGGACGGTACCACAACCCGGTACAGCCACAACCTCGTAACATGGGGCCTCGGTGTTGACTCCACCATCAAAGCAGAAAAAATGCGATGGATGGGCCCGATCCGGTATGATGTTGGAATTGTAATGGCAATCATGGCTAACAACCGAAGGCAAGCCACCCTCACCGTCGATGGCGTGGAAATGAAAAGCGACTTCACCCTCTTCTTGATTCAGAACAGCCAGACGGGCGGATCCATGCTACCATTAGCGCCCGGGGCATCGCTTGATGATGGCAGTATGGATATTGGAATCCTCAAGAAAATGACTCGACGAGAAGTGTTCAAAGCGTTTAGCATGCTAAAGGCTGAAGGTCGCCACGTGTTTCATCCGCAAGTGGATTACCACCGATTCACGACGCTAACGATTGAAACTCCTGAGCCAACAGCGATCAACATTGATGGAGAAAACATCGGATCCACGCCCCTTTCGATGAAGGTCATGCCCGGAGCAATCCGAGTGTGCGTCCCTGGTTCAGAATGAGAAGTCTGAGAAATCTTCCTCATCTTCGAATTTTTCTTTTTCTTGCCGAGCAGGTGCTTCGTAAGATTCAGGTTCTTCTTTCACAGGCTTGGCTGCTGCCTTTCGCTTGCGTACCGTTTTCTTCTTTTGCGGTTGCTTTGGTTCAGGATTAGCTGAGCGGGTTGGTGCTACGCTGCTGAAGTGACCGCGAGGTTCTGGCTCGGGCTGGGTGGAAACAACGCTGGTTGGTGCACTGCTGGAACGTTTTGGAGCGTCCCAAACGGGTGCTGGGGATGGAGAGGATGAGGGGACGCTAGTGGCTTGATTGGAAACGCTGCTTTCCATTTCCTGGGCCGCTTCGGTGACCACAACTGAAGATCCGCGGCTCGAGGAGACGACTGGAGAGGCATCTGAATCATCGTTGGAAAGAATGCTGTCGAGGTCAAAGCCTGCAAGAGCGCTTTCCTTGGGTTTTTTAGCGGATTTTGGAAGTTCTTTTTGCGCCATTGAGCGTTGTTCAGCCTTGCGTGAAGCAGGAGATGCCATTCCTGTGGACTTTGCTTTCTTGACGTCCTGCTTGACTTTCTTGATGTTCTCAATGCCAACTTGCCCAAGAAGGATTTTCATGGTGTCACGTGCACCTTTCATCACGAACATCTTGGAAAGAATGAATGCTGCAACAGCGCCACCGACGCCAACAATGAAGAACATGAGAATGAAACCTGTGCGACCGAGGATTGGCACATCGCCATGCACCCATTCATCATCCGCTTCCCCGTTTGCAGTGACGCTCGAACCATCGAGTTCGATTCCTGTGACCATCACAAACAGCTGTTCTCGATTTTGATTGCCTACGTCCAAGGTACAATCATCGCTCACGGTTTGTATTGAGTGGTAGCCGTAAGCGTTGCTTGCATTGCTCGAAACGAGGTAGCCCTTGATGGTGACGGCTTGATGCCATTCACCAAGTGAAAGCATGCCGTCTTGGATGTTCTCAGTTGTTGGAATTAAACCTAGAATGTACCAGCGAGAATCTTCATCTGCATCGATTTCATCTAAATCAACCGAACCCGCACCCGTTTGAGGGTTCATTGGGTCGTTCCAATCTTTCAAATCTACACGAGACCCTTCGCCTTCGATGGTTTCAGCCGCTTGCTTAAACGGCATGGCATGGATTGCCACGCTGGTTGTTACAGCCAACCCAATGCCGTTCACTTGGTCAGTGTGCGCTTGATAGATTTGACTTGCAGCGAGGTAGCCGCTGAACTTGATCGCCTGCGTCTTGTTTGTGCCAAGATCCTCTTCGCCTGGTGAACAACCAACAGCTTGCAGGTTGTCCATGCTCGATGGTTCGGGTCCAAGGGTGCTTGTGAAGGAGGTAGAAGCGCGATCAAAATCCACTTCAACAGAATCGCTGCCCGTACCCCACGAGGCTGTAGAGGGGCCAAAGCACCCAGCGAGCAGCATAAGACCCAACAGGGCAACGGCGAAAGCACCTCGGCGCATAATTAGCCTAGGGCCGCTTTAGTTTGAGAACTCTTCCCCCGATTTGAGTGAACAAAACGGTCGCATCTGTATGATGGAGCGCAGAGAGAGGGATTCGAACCCCCGTGTCTAGGAGACAGTGGATTTCAAGTCCACCGCAATACCGGGCTATGCGATCTCTGCAGCAAACCAAGCGAGGCACCACCCCATCATACCGTTTTCGGCTCGAGTGTCTTGGACAATCTCACTGATCTGGTTCTCGACGTGGTGAAATTGCAGCCGCTGCCAAGCCAAGGCCAGCCATAGCGATGCCAAAGGTAAGGCCGGGCATACCGCTGTTTTGACTCGGATCGGATTGGCCCCCAAGTGCCGCTTCAACATCGATTTGGAAGTCTTCAGCGCGCCACGAATCTCCCGTCCATGCAACCGTTGGCGTCATACCATCGAGGATGTAGGTGATCGTGGAATGGCCAACGGCGTAATCAATCGCTGTTATGTCGCTCGAAACGCAAGATGCCCGGTTGTCTTCGGCCCATTCATAGCCTTCATCGCACATGCAATGCTTGCCCTCTCCAGTTCCCATTTCCCATCCGTGGTTGTTGCAGACTCCTGGTTGCACTTCGTCTCTCAAGGTTGCACCTGGTGGTGGAATCTCGGAGAGGTTGGTGGAATTGGGCGACCATGCGATGTAGGTTGGTTCGATCAGGCTGTCCATACCGAGGCTGGAAGCGTCCCATGCTTGAGAGGTGGTATTCCAAGTGGAGAGGCTCCACCACCACGAATAATCCGAAGGCGCTACAACATCATCTATGGATTCCATGTAGTGGCCCCATTCACTGGATGGCATCGAGGTGTTGAGGCCTGCTCCGGCAAATGCGCCCATCGAAAGGTGCCATGCGTTCAGTTCCTGAAGGGTATGGTTGGCCGTTGTGTTGTCTGGGAACAGCACCTGCATTGTTGAGTGGTCTGGGTGGGGGGCTGCGAGATTGGAGGTGTTGGCGTTCGAAGCAGCCCAAACCAGTTGGTCGTGTTCCAGAGCGTCGATTGAATCAATGCCTACATCAGATGCTTCCCACGCTCCTGAGGTTTCATTGTGAATCAACAGGCTCCACCACCAAGAATAATCCGAAGGGGCTTCAACTCCTTCAATCGCTGTGACGTAATGGCCGTATTCACTGTCCGTAGCGTTGATGCTCCAATTGGCCTCATGAGCCATGATTTGATGCAATTCCCATCCAGATGGCATGGACATAAATTCTGAAGCGTTTCCCGAAGGATCGACATAAGTCACTGTTGAATCTTCGTTCACTTCGATGTGAGCATCGATGACCTCTTGATCGACAAGGACGCCAAAATTGCGGTACACTTCGGAAAGAGTGTCCTTATCGCCGGTAAGATGAGGCCACGAAACTCCATGACGTTCAGTAAATTTGGCCAGTGCTTCGGGTGTGTCTCGATCCGGGTCAACTGAGATCGAAACAAAACCAACGCGCTCCGCATCCGATTCTGAAAGCCCTTCTTGGACGAGCCGGAGCGATTGAGTGATCACGGGGCACACGTCAGGGCACGCTGTGAAAATGAACGCGACGACGGTCACGTCCTTGTCAAGGGTGGAGAATGTGAAGTTCTCTGCGTTCTGATCAACGAGGGTAAAATCGACGATATCGTTCCTTGACAATTGATAGCCCTTGTAGGCCGTCGCATTCGGGGTTGCAGCCACGAGAAGCGCGAAGCAAATGCACAGGGTGAGCAAGCGTTGGACCTTCATGGTGTTCTCCCCTCAGCGCAGGGGTTTGAAGGTTATGCCAACCCGGTTCAGCGTTCGGTCGCATAGGACCAATCTGGTGTGCACCAGCTTGGAAGTCCTGTGACACCTTCGGGGTTGGACAAGCCAATACCCCAAAGCATGAGGGCAACAAAGATCCAAGGGAACATGAACGTGATGTTGAACCACTTGTGTTCGTCTCGCAAGTGCATGAAGAACGCAGCGATACCGTATCCCTTGACGATGCCAACGCCGATGAGAATAGCCCATACAGCCGAGCGGCTGATGTCAATATCAGTGCCTGGAACGGTTTCGAAGAAGACCGCTCCAAGTTCAAACAGCGTGAAAACCATCAAAACAATAAAGTTCCAAAAGTAGATGTCTTTGCCCATGTATAAATTTGCGTGCTCTCCCATGATATCACCTCAATACAAGTAGAATGCTGGGAAGATAACCACCCAAGCCAGGTCGACAAAGTGCCAGTACAAACCGAAGTATTCGATGCCCTGCGCGTTGTCCTCGTCATAGCCGACGGTGTCCGCCTTGAACACCAAGTACAGCATAATCACCAAACCAACGAACACGTGAAGACCGTGTGCGCCAGTAGCGATGTAGAAGATTGATCCTTGAACGGTACCGATGGTGAACCCTTCAGCCACCAAGTGGCTCCACTCGACGAGTTTGAGCACAATAAACAGGGAACCAAGCATCAGTGTAGCGATGAGGTAGTTTCGGACCGCTGCCTTTCGAGTTGGCATGAGTTTGCCCATGATGCCCTTTGGCGCTTCCCAGTTTGCGTTCTTGGCGGTCTTGAGTGCGAGAACGATGGTGTAGGAAGAGATGATCAGAGCAAAGGTGTTGATTCCACCAGGCAAGAGCGTCCAGAAGTCGCCGACTGAGTTCCCCAGACCGTCGATTTTGGCGCCGCCGGGTCGCAGGTAGTCAGATGCTGTGAGGACCCAGTCATCAGAGGATCGACAGCCGTCAAATCCGCCATCGCTGTTCTCGAAGGCCCACTTTGTGCACCATTCAGTACGCATTCGTAGGTACGAGGAAAAGAAGGTAGCGAACACCATGATTTCAGACATGATGAAGACCCAAAGACCGACCTTTCGAATGTGGTCGCCTTCGAACGGATACGAGGTTGCAATTTGCTCACCGTGGCCGATGAAGGGCAAATCTTCGAACCACCAGTTCGAGACTGCGATAACGATAATCAGCAATCCTGAGACGCTGATGCCAAGCATGCCGAGTTCGGCAGCCACGGTGTCATCGAGCATTGCTTTGCAAGCAACGATGAAATCTGGCAGGCCCATCAAGAACACCATGATACCGAAGGCGAAGATGATTGGAGAAGCGGAGCCGTGGTGGTCGCCACCATAGGCATCGCCGTGATCGTC
>DUKM01000023.1:6929-10646 GCA_013329255.1 Candidatus Poseidoniaceae archaeon
TCGCCGTGATCGTCATGATGATCGTCGCCCTTTGGTTTGCTTGCGTTGAGGAAGCCGCCAAGTCCGATGAATGAAGCATAGCCGACCGTGAGGAACAGCATGGTCATCCCAGCCACACGGTAGGTGAGGTAGGAAAGGTGAGCAGCAACTTCGTCGTTGTGTGCTTCTTCCTTGGCGATGTACAACTCTGTGTCGTGATCTTCGCCTGAGATGGTTCCAGCTGCAACAGCCTCTTGCCATTCTTCCTTGGCGTCGTCGTAATGATGATGTTCGTCTTCCCAAGTGTGGTGCTTTTGGTCAGCGATGCCAACGCCAAGAACGGCGAATCCAGCGACACCAATCGTGAGGATCAAACCAGCCATCATAATGGCGCGCAACCAGATGCTGTTTGCGACGTCGTTACCATGTCCGCTCATTCTTCGACCCCCTTTGCAAGTGGTGTTGTCAGCTTCTTCAGCGGGTTTTCCTTCTTTTGACCTGTACCGTGATGGCCGTAGAGTTCGTTCATGTCACCCTGAGTTGGAATGTCCTTGAAGGAAGGTGTTGGAGGTGGTGATGTGGTCATCCATTCAAGGGACCATCCGCCCCATGGATCGTTTCCTGCGGGTTCACCATGGCGGTTGGAACGGATGATGTTCCAAACCAACAGGAGTTGGCTTAATCCAAAGATGAAGGAGAATGTGCTGATGGCCATGTTGTACTCGGCAAATCCGCTTTCAGTCGTGTAACTGTGGGTTCGGCGAGGCATGCCCATGATCCCAAGAGCGTGCATGGGCCAAAAGGTTGCGTTGTAGGAAGCGAATCCAATTAAGAAGTGCCAGAGGCCCAATGTTTCGTTGAGCTTTCGACCTGTTGCCTTGGGGTACCAGTAGTAGACACCGGAGAACAATGCGAAGACAGTACCGCCGATGAACACGTAGTGGAAGTGAGCGACAACGAAGTACGAGTCGTGGAAGTGGACATCAAGTCCAGCCACTGGGAAGAACATACCCGAGATGCCACCAAGCGTGAAGGTGACAAGGAACCCAAGCGACCACAAGGTGTGAGTTCGCATGATGAGGCTCCCGCCCCAAATGGTTGCAAGCCAGTTGAACACCTTAGCGCCCGTTGGAATCGCTACCGCCATGGTGGTGATCATGAACGCAGCACGCCAAAACGGATCCATACCGGAGGTGAGCATGTGGTGGCCCCAGACGATGAAACCGACAACGCCGATACCAGCCATTGCAAAGACCATCGACTTGTATCCGAAGATCGAGCGTCGAGCGCTTGTAGCCAGCACTTCGGAGACGATACCAAACGCTGGCACAACGACGACATACACTTCTGGATGACCGAAGAACCAGAACAGATGCTGGAACAGCAAGCTGTCGCCACCTGCGGCAAAGAAGACCGTACCAAGCGTATGGTCGAACAGGAGGAACGCCACGCCGATGATGAAGGCTGGAAGCGACATGTAGAGCATGAACACGCTGACGAAGACCGACCAAGCGAACAATGGCATCTTCATGAAACCGACACCGGGTGCGCGCATGGTGAACACCGTGGTGATGAAGTTGACACCACCAAGCGTCGAAGACGCACCGAGCATCAGAATACCAGAGATGAACGCTGTCGTTCCCGGGTTCGAACCGTACTGAGCGAGTTCTGCACCAAGGTTGGACTCGGTGAGTGAGGAGTAAGGCGGATACATAACCCAGGTAATGTCAGCGCCTTCACCGGACCAGATACCAGCATAGATCAGCGGGCTCGAGAACACGAGGAGCCACAGACCCATAGCGTTGATTCGGGGGAATGCCAAGTCCTTTGCTCCAATCTGAAGTGGAAGCACGTAATTCATGAAACCAGCAATCATTGGCATGGCAGCCAAGAAAATCATCGTCGTTCCGTGAAGGGTGAAGAAGGAGTTGTATTCCGTTTCGGTGAGGAAGGTGTTCTCGGGCAAGGCCAGTTGAATACGGAACAGCAGCGCAAGCACGCCACCAACAAGGAAGAAGGTGAATCCGTACAGGAAGTAGAGGATACCGACTTCTTTGTGATCGGTGGTGGTGAGCCACGGCTTGAGGTAGGACCAGAAGTGCTCGATGGTGAAGGTCGATGGGTTGCGAGCGTAGAACACGTAGAGCACGCCGAGCAGCACAAGGCCGAGGGCGAGTCCAATGGCGGTGATGAGCACGACAAGAGCACGAGCGCTTGGGGCTACTTCGCCAGCGTTAGCGCCGGGAATCATGAAGTCTGCTTGGTTCCAATAATCGCCACCGGAGCCTGCGCCGCCGTTGACGGCGTTACCGTACACGGTGATATCGACAACCTTGCCGTCGTCGCCCGGAGCGACCCATTCAAAGTCCCAAGTACGAACGCCGTTGGCTTCTGCCGTGTGCGTCAAGCCGCCGTCCATGTCGTGGCTGAGGGACTCATTGACGGTCGAAACCATGCCGGAAGAAGAAAGAATTCGGAATCCACCTGCGTGGCCGTTCCAAGGGTCAGCGCCTTCCGTGCTGCCCCCGTTGTGGAGTTCCATTGCATCGTTGACAACGGTAACCGTGAAGGGGTATGTTTCGCTTGCGTTGAAGCGTTCTGGAAGCCCTTCGACGATCACAGAGGTGTCGCCTGAAGCGCCACCGTGACAGGTACATCCATTGTCACCTGCCGAACCGATTCCGGTTGGCATGGCCTCAAATTGAGGGGTTGCTGCGAGCATGAGGAGCATGAGTGCAACGAGGGTGAGTGCACGGGTTCTCATCAGTAGCCGCCTCCACCAGTGGTGCCTGAGCCCGTCTTCTTGACACCGGAGTCTGTCTCGCAATTATCGCCTTCTGTGGCAACGATGGTGACTTGACCTTGCATCTTCGAATGGTCGAGACCACAGTATTCTGCGCAGCGAATTGGGAAGGTGCCCATGTCATCGGGCTCAGCGTACATCACTGTACCAGCCTCAAGTCCGGGAACCAAGTCTTCCTTGACGCCCCATTCAGGGAGCCAGAAGGAGTGTTGAACGCCGACGTAATTTGGGTTTGATGCATCAGACGGTCGAGAATGGAGGTTCATAATGCTCACTTTGTCGCATGGCAAGATCAGGTGTTCGCCGCCTGCGGTGGAAAGAATGGTGCCGACAGGGAGGTGTTCCCATGTGTGCAGCAGTTGGTCTTCGCTGTCAAAGACAGTGATCTTTGAATGAAGTTCTACATCGAACATGTTGTTCATCAAGGTCAACATGCCTACTGAAGCGTTGAGAGCATAATCGGTTTCAACGCCATCAACTGCGATGGTGACGTTGGTTGCCGTGGAGTTTTGGGCGTGGACCATCAGCATGTTGCCCGTCCATTCAACGTCGATGCCAGTGCCTGGATCTTCCCAAGTGAGGGCTTCAGTGTAGTGGAATTCCCAGAACCATTGCTTTCCAACAATCTTGATGTCGAAGTTTTCTTTGTTTTCATCAAGTTGCCAAACGGCTGTGTTGGATGCGAGCGCCATCATGGTGAGCCAAACCACAATGATGGTTGGCAGAACGTAAAACAGCACTTCGAGTTTGGTGTTGTGAGAATCGACTGGGAAGGACCCGACTTCGATGTGATACTTGTCCATGTTCTCAACGGGCTCAACACCGTCGCGGTAGCGCACCATAGCGATGAACATCCACCCAAAGGTGAAAATGCCCACAATGATACTCCAAAACATGAACTTGTCATACAAGACGTTGAAAACAGTGTCTTCAGC
>DUKM01000111.1:0-7675 GCA_013329255.1 Candidatus Poseidoniaceae archaeon
TTATCATGGCATGGCCATTTGGCAACAGTGCAAATGAGGACGTTGATGAAGACGCAGCTCTCACCGAAGATCGGCTCAAAATCATGGCGAACATCGCCATTGAGCAGGTCCCTCTCCCTGAAGAGGGGGAACTCGGAGAAGAAGATGCGTGGACCATCTCCGCAGGACCCACCAAGGCACGTCTCAACAGCATCGGCAGTGTGCCGAGCGTGGCGGCAAGCCTCGCACCAGCATCCATTGCACCTGTGAACGCTACAGTTGATACCTCTGGACTCGAACGCATGATCAGCAGCCGCCTCGACATGGTCGAGGATGTGCTTCGGAATGTCGAAGTGAGTCTTGAATCATCTTCTGCAGCATCTGCAGCAGAAGGCGTGGCAACTGAAGGCGGCGATGGTGACGCATCAGCGCTTGATGGTGACATGATTGTCACCGCGAGCGGCGAAGTCATCTCCGCTGCTGGCAACGACCGACTGAAGGAAGTTGATGAAGCACCCTTGGTGGAATTGTACGAAGCGCAAGCTCTCGCTGCAAATCCATTCTTGCACGCTCCATCGCATGGCGCAACCGCTGCTGGAAACAACGTGGGTGCCCCAACGGTCTCTGCACTCCTGCTCGACAACATGTCGGGCATGGCGGCAGTCAGTTTCACTCAGAAGGCCATGTCTTCAGGTATGCTGAACGACCAAGAAGGTCGGTCTGTTTTGGCAATTGTTCAACTTGCAGCACCTGGGGAAGCCGAGGCTGCGCTTGACGATCATCTGCCGCACAAAGATTTGCTAACGTTCTCATCGCTCGTCAGTTCTTGGCGAAGCGTGAGTTCCCTCCGAGGTGGAGCTTGAAATGGCTGGCTCGGTAGGTATTGGTGGCCTCATTATTGGGGTCTCATTGTTGGTCGTGTTTTCCATGGCCGTTCAAACAATGAGTTATCAAATGGAATCCTCAATGGATTCGATTGAAGCCGCTGCCGAGCCTCTACCGAGTTTTACCGTTGATTCGAGTGATATCTGGCTTTTTGCCCTTGAGGGTATCACCATCACCGATGGAGGAACAGATTACGTGAACGGGACCCTTGTTGCGTCTTCATGTACGGGTTTTAGCGCAAGTTTCACAGTTGACAGCAATGGAGTCATCGACGCCGTGTCCATCACCAGCACCGGCGATTGTACGACATCCACTCCTGTCATCACTTTTGGAATTCCCGCTCAAAGCCCTACAATTACCGCAACACTTGCCCCAGTCATGAAGACGTATGTCTTCGCCGAAGTCACCAACGATGGCACAGTCACACTTCCTACCGAGGACGTTTGGCTGTTCTTCGATGGAGCCAATCCTCAAACCCTTTCAGGATCAAATCCGGTTGGCTTGTCCAGCGAGTATTGGTACTCGGGGGAAACGCTTGATTTGCGTTGGGAATTATCGCCTACAACTCACTCCCGCCTTGCCTTCACCTCAGGCGGTAGAACCGTAGGTACGACACTCTGAGGACTGGCTATGGCAGACGGTGGCGCATCAACATTCATCATGCTCATCACAGGCTTGTTGATCTCAAGTTCTGTGAGTGCATTGCTCATCACAGAATGGTCAGCGATGGCGAGAGCAGCGCAAAAAACCCAGCAAGGCATCACCTTCGCAGGTGAAGTTGGATTGGATTTTGCCGGCGACCCAATGATGGTTGATGTTGACACCACAGGAACAACGCCAAGCATCACCTTCTACCTGCAAAATACCGGGATTCACCCCCTCGATGAGCAAGTTGTATTCGTTCTCGTGAATGGCGATTCACCAACAAGTGTCTCCGCTACAATCACTGGGACGACTTGGGATCCAAATGAACTCGCTGAAATTGTGATCGAAGATACCTCTTACGGAACCACTCCTTTTGCGACAGGGGACGATGTCCAATTGTACGCCCTTGTTACCACAGAAGTCGTGAGTGGCATATCCTCAAGTGCATCAATGAATGTTGAGGTGAGGCTCTCTTGAAGGAAAATCCATTTCTGACGGCACACAAGCCAAAAGAAGACGGCTTTCCATTCGATTTGGAAACAGACTCCCTGGGTGATTCGATGGGCTTGCGGTTACCAAACCGTTCCCTGTACGTTCTCCAAGGGGGCGTAGGTGGTGGTAAATCACTAATCTCACAACGTCTTGCCTACGGCATGGTCGAAAACGGAGTGAAGGTCCTCGTCATCACAACGGAACTCACGACGCGTGGATGGATTGAACAAATGGAATCCATTGGTTATGGCATCACCGACGCCATACGGGAAGGTCAACTCATGGTCTTCTCTCGCTTTGGAACCATTGCAGAAGCCCTGCCCGATGTCGGTCTCAATGAACTGCTTGAGTCAGAGGCGATCGCTCTTGCTGACGTCGTAATTATCGATGCGGCGAGTTCACTTATGCCTGATTCGCTCGACGAATCTCAACGATTTGCCATGATGCAACGCCTTCGCCGCATTTGTGCGGATGGCCGCTCGCTCATGTTGTGCATTGACCCTGATGAAATGGATCACAAAATGATGCATACGTTGCGTGCGTCGGCAGAAATTGTACTTGACCTCGCCACCGCAATGATTGGTGGCGAAATCAAGAGAAACATCGTGGTTACGAGGTTCTTGAGGGCTGCAGGCCCGGTTCAAACCTCGGTTGGATGGCGTGTTGAGCCGAGCATGGGCTTCATCGTCGACATTACGGCGGTCAGCTGAAGGAGGTATCAAGAATGTCCGACGATCCACCATTTGCCAAGGGCGACCTCGCCGGCGTTATGGCAGCACACCAACACGTGGCTGACTGGGTGCGTGATTTCGAGGCTCGTTACGGAACTCGTCCGATTTACTATGGCGACCTTGATCGTGGAGCCAAAAAAGAACGACCACTCAATTTGATTTACCTTGCTAAGGAACCAATTTTTATTCACATTTACGAACCACCGGCAGATGAAGAAGGAGGCGGCCAAGTTCTGTGGTTTGGTCTTGAACCTCAGTTGACTGAGGAAGAAGAAAACATTCGCCGAGAATTAACCGAAACCCTCCTCCAAGAAGCACCCGCCGCACCCTCATTCACAACAGACAACGAGTTTGAAAATATCCTACGACAGATGGTCGCTCGTTATACCGTTCTCGATACTGAAGTCGGTCTGGCCCCACGGCGCCAAGGGCGTCTCTGGGAGATGCTTGGATTAGAGGATCGACGGCTTGTCGTCAATCAAGAGCAACGCACACGGTTGGAATACACCGTGATTCGTGACCTGATTCGCAATGGTCCACTTGAACCCCTGCTCTCAGATGAGATGCTGGAAGATATTCACTCCATTGGTCTGAAGCACGTTCACATGGATCACAAGGTGTTCGGCATGGTGACCTCAAACATTCGGTTCAGAGATCGAGAGCTTTTGTCTCGTTTCCTTCGAGCAATGTCAGAACGTATTGGACGCCCGGTTTCCGACAACAAGCCAATCATCGACGGTGCGCTGCTTGATGGCTCCCGTATCAACATCATCTTCTCTGATGACGTCTCTATGTTAGGACCGTCATTCACCATTCGTAAGTTTGCTGAAGAAACAATTTCCATCACACAACTCATTGCTTGGGGTACCATTTCATCCCAAGTGGCAGCTTACATTTGGATCTGCCTTGAATACGGCATGTCTGTCCTTGTGTCCGGTGAAACAGCATCCGGGAAAACCACAACGCTCAATGCCATTCTTCCTTTCATCGACCATAACGTCAAGATTTACTCCGCAGAAGACACACCTGAGGTCAAGGTGCGCCACAAGATTTGGCAACGCCTGGTGACCCGTTCCTCAAAGAACGAAGAGTCACGTGTGGAAATGTTCGATTTACTCAAAGCAGCATTGCGTAGCCGGCCTCGCTACATCATCATCGGAGAAATTCGTGGTGTTGAAGGGGCGACAGCGTTCCAAGCCATGCAGACCGGTCACCCCGTTATCGCAACATTCCACGCATCGTCTATTGTCAAGATGATTCAGCGTTTCACTGGTGATCCGATTAACGTTCCAATTCGTTTCTTCGACAACCTAAACTTTGCAATTTTCCAAGAGGTCGTAGAGGCGCCAGGTGGTGGAATCGCTCGACGTGTCACAGGTATTGACGAAGTCATTGGATACAACAAGCACAGCGATGGTGTGTTGACCCGTGGTATGTTCGAATGGGACCCTGTCAAAGATAAGCATTACTTCCGTGGAATGTTCCAAAGCCACCTGCTTGAAAACAAAATTGCTGCAATGGCCGGATTCTCCAATAAGCGAGACATTTACGATGAAATGCTGAAGCGTGCCGCAGCGCTCCAACGAATGGTTGATCGAGAACTCACCCATTACGATGATGTGTTTGATCTGCTTGGAATTTATTACAACAGCGGATGGGACCACTTCGATCGCGCCGTCGATTCATGGAAGGGCATCAATCACGAGTGAGGGATGATAAATGAAGCGAATGTCGATGTGGCAAATCGCTTTGCGGCGTCTTGAAATGCCCATTTTGAATTTCTTGGCCTACTTTGTGGGCGGTGCCGCTTTTGCCGGTCTATTCTTCGCAGTGGTTCTTATTCTCCTCACGGGTGGTCTGTCCGAAGGAGCTTTGTTTTCAGGGTTCGCCGGGATCCTTCTCCTTCTTTTGCTTCCACTCCTCGCGGGTGGTGCAGCAATTGCCTTCCCGCTCCTCGACGTTCAACGTTCAGCAGCGTTGATCGAGAAAGAAATGCACATGTTCATCACTCGAATGGGTATTCTTTCATTGGGCGAAGTAGGGGCTCAGTCCATCTTCGACATTCTCAAACAAATGAGGGATTATGGAGAATTGGCCAGTGAAGTCCAGCGAATTGAAACCCTTGTCGACAAATGGCACACCTCCCTCCCCGAGGCTTCACGAATTGTAGCGCAACAAAGCCCGTCCCCGCTATGGGCTGATTTCCTCGACAGGATGGCGTTTTCCATCGAAGCAGGCCAACCGATTGATGAGTTCATGCGCTCGGAACAGGAAACAATCGCAGAGCAATATACAACGCTCTACGACACTCGTTTGGAATCAGTTGATACAATGAAGGAAATTTATGTTTCACTTGTGTCTGCTGGTTTATTCGGACTTGTGATTGCCGGCATTCACCTCGTTTTGTTCGAAGTCGGTTCGGCTGGTGACGCTCCAATCGAAGTGGCCAGTCGCCTCCGTTTTCTTTTGTTAGCGGGGTTGCTGTTTACCATCGTTCAGATTGGTGGAGTCTATTCGTTTAATTCGACGATTCCAGAAGACCCGACCTTTGCACGTGACGAAATGGACACTCCGTTTCGAATCAACTTTCTAAGAGCACTCGTTGCTTCCTCGCTGGTATCAGCTTTACTACTCGTGATTACCATCATCGTCATTCTGGCATCTTGGCGAGAAGTTAGCACCCAATGGGATCGCTATGGTTTGCTTCTTATTGCTGCCCCACTCTCCCCGATGCTCATTCCCGCATTCATGGTCGGGCGTGAGGAGAGTTCTGTTCTTCGGCGAGACGAAACCTATCCTGATTTTATCCGCGCACTCGGCGGAACTGCACAGGCCCGGTCAGCAGAACCCTCTGCCACCATCAAAGCCCTACGCGGCATTGATTTTGGGGTCTTGGACAATTCCATCGATCGATTGGAAAAGCGCCTCTCGACCAGAATTGATTCCGACAGGGCTTGGGATTATTTCACCGCCGACACCAATTCTGCCGTTATTTCTCGTTACACCCGAATTTACATCGAAGGTTCACAGTCATCAGGTCAACCAGCAGGAACCGCAGAAATGGTCTCACGCTCGGTCGGAAACCTTCTCTCACTGCGTCGTCGACGGGCTCTCTCTGCCAACACAATGCGCGGGGTCGCTCTGGGTCTGCTTATTGCAACGGTTACAAGCCTCAACGTAACGATTGCAATCGTATTGAAATTAGGAGACTCGATTGCTGGTGTTGCCGAAGGTTTTGTCGAAACCGATGTCTCTGCATTGTCACGTTTTGGTTCTGATTTGGCACTGCCAGTGATGGAAGATGCTTCTGCTGTTGGAGAAAACATTCGAATGTTCAAGGTTATTGTATCGATCTTAGTTTTGTTCCAAGTCATAGCAGTTTCCATGATCTCCAACCGTCTGCGCGGCGGAGGTAAAACCACTGCGCTTGGTCAAGCCATACAATTGCTATGGGTTGCCGGAATTACCTCGTTTTTGACTTCGGTTGTCTTGGAAGGCGCTTCTGGAATCTTTGGCGTTTGAGATTCCACGAGCGAAGGACAATAACTTGGATGTCGATGGCGGGCCATGCAAGCCCTCCCTCCACCCCCCGGCCCGACCGTTCAAACACCCCCCGTTGTCGCACCCACACCTGCGCCAGTCTCGCCTTATCAGCCCGCAAAGGGTTTCGACAAAGCTAGCCTTTCGTATTCATTTGAACGTTGGTTGATGATGGGAATTGTTCTCATCCTTGCTGCGGCTCTCTTTTCTGAAGTCGTTGCAATGTGGGGGCCACCGGATGAGCCCGATGTTGATGCCACGTTGGAGGATTTGTCTCAATACCTCGAAGACCTTGATGGATACAACGACCTGGACCGTGTCGTCACTTCGATTGGGACAATCCTTCAAACTGTTGGATTGGGGCTCATCGGCTATGCGTTGTTGAGGGAAGCCCATTCCAGCAAGCATGAGCACACCGCATTACGCGTAACTTCAATGATTCTTGGTGTACTCGTGGTGACGAACCTCGCAGCGCGAAGTCTAAATTTAGTCTAATCAGCGCTTTGCCTCTTCGGCAATTCGCTTTTTGGTTGCTGTCCATGAACAGATGGGGCATTGGGTCAGATCGTGGCGCCGTGCAGGACAGTATTCTCGGCCAAAGAAAATGATTTGCAGATGCAATTTATTCCACAGATGTTTGGGAAAAAGCGCCTTCAAGTCCCTTTCAGTGCGTTCAACCGTTGTGTCATTGGAAAGGCCCCAGCGCGCAGCAAGGCGGTGGATGTGTGTGTCGATGGGAAAGGCAGGGATGCCAAACGCTTGAGCCAGAACAACGCCAGCCGTTTTGTGACCTACGCCCGGAAGTGCTTCCAACGCTTCGAATGTGTCTGGAATGATTCCTCCATGGTGTTCAACGAGCAATTCAGAGAGGCGTCTGATGTTTCGAGCTTTGGTTGGGGCTAGGCCAACTTGACGAATGTCGTTCAAGATTGTTTCAACCGGTAGGTTCGCCATCTTTTGCGGTGTGTTCGCTTTTGCAAAGAGAGCGGGCGTGACTTCGTTGACTTTGAGGTCGGTTGTCTGAGCGCTCATCAAGACGGCGACAAGAAGTTCGAAGGTGTTCGTGTGATCGAGCGGAACCGGGGTTTCAGGGTAAAGTTCCTCAAGCATCGTTACGATTCGTTGAGCCTTTTCACTGCGTTTCATTCGTCTCCACCTTTCAATTGAAGCAGTTCTTGAGGTACGGTGTATGTGTAAGTTGCTCCGTTCCCGGTGCAACACACTGTTTTTCGAATATGGTCAAACTCAAATCCATCAAACAATGCCTCGAGGCCATGCAATGGCATTGAAGCGTTCACGATTCCGTTGGCGTGGATTGTGAATTGCGTTTGCACATAGGGTGGCACGGAACGAAAATGGAGCCGTTCGGTGGTTGCGTCGATTTGGCCCAATTCGTCAAAAAA
>DUKM01000111.1:8040-11107 GCA_013329255.1 Candidatus Poseidoniaceae archaeon
GCCATCAAAAGCGCCTCATTCAAGTTCCATTTGGACGGAGTAAGCCTCACCGGTCATCCAGCCAAAGACAAGACCTAATGTCACAGAAAGCAGCGGGATTCCATTGCAGATCAAACTCTCTATTGGTTCACTCGTTGGCTCGCCAGCAACGTACCATATCAGGAAGGAAAGCAACAACCCCGGGATGAGCATGGTGGTTCCCATGATGAGCGTACGAAGCAGGCGCATGGACAAAGCAACAGGCCCGGAGTCAAGAAGGTGTGCATTCAACCCGTTCAAACAAGGCGGCTGGCCAACGCATCAGCAGCGAGGGTGTTCAGCACATCCCCCTGTTCAAGCCAGCCTTTTCTCGCCGCCATCACGCCGTAACTAATGTCGGCCAGGCCTCGGACAGAGTGTGCATCCGGATTGATGATGACGGGGACACCAAGCCCCTTGGCGTGCTTGCATAAGCGCCAATCAAGATCCAACCGGTAAGGGCTGGCGTTCAGTTCCACCGCCTTCAATCGCCCTTCTTCGTTGTGCTCTGCCATGTGTTCAAGAACAGCAAACAAATCTACTTCATACCCGTCTCTTCCTTGAAGGATGCGACCGGTAGGGTGGCCCAGAACCGTTGTGGCTGGATGATCAATGCAACGAATCAATTCCTCAGTGTTTTCCAATTCATCCCGCGCTCGCCATTTGGAAATAGCGTGCACTGAGGCCACGGTGTAATCGAGGGTGGCGAGCACGTCATCGGGGTGGTCGAGTTTACCACCTGGCAAAATATCAGATTCCACCCCGTGGAAAAGACGGAAATCCACGCCCTCTTTGGCCCATGCCGCATTGTAAGATTGAATCGTCGTACCTTGGGCCAGCAAGTCATCAGCGCTTGCGCCATTAGCGATTTGCAAGGTTGGAGAATGGTCGGCAATCCCAAGCCAATTCCATCCCATCTTGCGAGCCGTTTCAGCCATTTCTTCGAGGCTCGCTTCGCCGTCAGACAGCGTGGTGTGGTTGTGCCATGCGCCACGAATGTGAGCGCCTGTGATTAAATCGGGCAGGTCTTGAAGTTCGCCAGCCTTGATCTCACCAGTGTCTTCGCGCAACTCCGGAGTGACCCAAGGCAAGTCGAGGTGAGCGTAAATCTCGGCCTCATCCACTGCAGGAAGGGAATATTGGGCCGCAGCCATGCCCTTTAGGTCCCCTGCTTTTGCTTCGGGGATCAATCCAAACTCATTGAGCCGCATGCCGCGGTCGATGGCCCGTTGGCGCATCGCGATGTTGTGTTCTTTGCTTCCTGTGAAGTAAGCCAAGGTGAAGGGGAACACTTCGGGTGGGACCAGACGAACCTGTGCATCGATGGTGCCACCGCTCTCGAGTTGCTCGTAATCATCGCCGCCAATGGCGTCGAGCACATTGGGATCGATGTGGCCCACAGTGAAGCCTTCTTCGAAAATGGAAGTGTCCAATATGAGGCTGATTTTAGAATCACCAGCGCCCTTGACATCCGCAATGCCAGGGAGGCTGAGAATGGCATTCGCCACGCTTTCATGGTCTTCTGCATCGACGCCAACAACCAGATCCAGATCTCCAATTGTTTCCTTCCTTCGTCGGGCGCTTCCTGCCAGTTGCACCTTGAGCACACCCGGGATTTGACTGATTCTTGCTTCAAATGCTTCGCCGTACATCAGACCAACATCGAGCCTTCGGCGCGCTCGGAACCGGGCTAAGAGCTCAATTCCATCGAGCATCCGTGCCTGTGATTTTTCTCCAAACCCCTTCATCGGTGCAATTTTTCCTGCTTCTGCAGCTTCCTTCAGCGATGCCACAGAGTCGACACCGAGTTCTTGATTCATCAGTTTGATTCTCTTTGGACCTAATCCCGGGATGCCAAGCATTTCGATCATACCCTCAGGGGTGGATGCATGAAGTTCGACCCAGTCGCTCGGCCATATCCCTTCTGCAATCACTTGGGTCAATGCCGAACCCAGTCCTTTGCCGATGCCCTTCATTTCCAACAGGCGCCCCGTTGCAACGAGTTCACCGAGGTCTTCAGTCAATGAACCGAGCATACGGCTGGCGTTTTGGTAGGAGCGCACCCTGAACACGTTGGCTCCTTGAAGTTCCAAAAGAACCGCAACTTGATGCAGTGCATTGGCCACTTGGTTGCGAGAAAAGTAGGGTGGGCCGCTTGGACGTGCTTTCGGAAGGGAAAAACCGCCGCCTGCCATGGAAGGTCTGTGTCGGCGACACTTGTCAAAGATTGCGCTGTCGCATTATGGGTCGGGTCTTCACATTGAAGAACTCCGGCCGCTCCCCTTAGCCATGGTCGACCCCGCCACCATTGAACATCTGGCGGAAGGCTTGTGTGGGATTTCAGCAATATTATTCACCTTCATAGCGACCTTTTCCCGCTCACCGCCGATTGAACGCTTTGTTCAGAACATGATTGCGGCTTGTTTGGTTGCTGCGGCCGGTGTCTTGTGGTGGCTGTCGTTGTCGGGTGGTGAACTGTGGGGTTCGAATTACTTGCCAAAACCGCTGTCGCTGGTTTGTATTGTCATTGCGATTTCAGCTCGAATGAACCTCAAGGGCGAGAACGTTTCGTTTGGGGCCAATCCACACACGATTGGTAAAGAAAGCGCTGAAGAGTGATCAAACAATCTCGCCCTGAGGTTGAGGGCCGCCTTCGTCTTTGTCTTCGTCGCTGGTTGAGTTTTGCAACTGCTCCTTTGCCATTTTTTGGTCGATGAAGGTGCGCATGTATTCTGGAAGTTCTCCGTTGACAAAAATGACATCGTTGATCGCTTCTAATTTCTTGAGTGAATAATAGATTTGCATGGCCGTCATTGGGGTTGAGGAACAGCCGTTGCATCCTCCGTCTAAAGACAGCATGATGTTGCCATCGCTTGTGTCAAGGACGGTCACGACACCATCGTGCTCGTCAAGGATTTCTTGAACCGGTCCAATCTCGGCAAGCACCTCCTCAGCAGTGATGGTCATATTAGCCCCTTGGGTTTCTCCTCTTTCAACGATTGCTTCCTTCAAGTCCCTGTAAGCGATGGCTCGGCGGGTTTAGAACTGT
>DUKM01000111.1:11421-11570 GCA_013329255.1 Candidatus Poseidoniaceae archaeon
AAAAAGAGCAGGAGTGACGGTTTTACAAGGGGAACCACTTATGAGGGGTTCTTAGGTCGCCGAGGCACAGGTGTTCTGTTATGATGGAAAATATACCAATGATTGCCGCAGGTGCAGGTCTCGTCGGACTTGCGATTGCGTTTATGCTG
>DUKM01000083.1:0-460 GCA_013329255.1 Candidatus Poseidoniaceae archaeon
GCGGCGCGCCTCTGCATTGAGCGCGTTTGCACTTTTCCCCCCCGTGAACCCTTTCTCATCATGGCCTCGGATTGAGCCTGTGTTCTTCTTGACTTGCAGTTCGTTGAACGCCCCAGTCTCTGCTGCTAGAACCAATCGTTCCCGTGAAGGGCCGTCCTCAAAGTGCTTGGGATCAACTTCAAGCAGCCTCAGCATGGCGTCTTCTCGTTGATGGGCTTTGATGCTCTCAGTTCGTCTTATCATCATGAACACGGCGATGAAGGAGGCGAAAACTGCACCGATTACAACTGCATCAAATCCTTCTCGAATCATCCAAACACCAGCGATTAAACTCACGAGCGATAAAACGCCCATTCGCCGAATCATTCGCGCTTGGCGGAGTTCCTCAATCTCGATGAAATTGAGGTATCGTAAGGCATCAGATTGCATCGCTTCACCATCAAGAGAGTATTTTCTGCGC
>DUKM01000083.1:866-3603 GCA_013329255.1 Candidatus Poseidoniaceae archaeon
CGTTCGAATGCAAATTGAATCAAAAGACCGAACACGAGCAACGCTGCAATACCAAACTGCCATTGAGTGAACCATGCAATGATCGCTGAAACCACCACCGCTTGACCAACAGCAAACCACAACTTCTGCTGTATTTTCCGCCCTGAATCAAGGCTGTCAATCAGCCGCTGTGCGCCTTCCTTCTTTGTCGCCATGTGCATTCCCAGTTTGTTTTCATTGGTCAAGATGCCGCAATCAGTCAATTAAATCCTGCAAAAGAGACGATTTGAATCGTCTGCAGGCCGCAGTTCGCTGCCCCTTTTCGATTTGAACCGTTCACGCAGTAGGAATGAAACAGTCATCGTCGATTTCAACCAAAGCGCCAATGGCCAGCAAGTGGTCAATGGCTTCATCGATTTCATCTGGTTCCACCCCGTGCTCATTCATGCCTTTGAACATCTTATCCAACGTGGCACAAGGCTCTCCTTTGCCCATCTCATGTTCCACAACGACGAGCAACATTTGGCAAGCAACCGCAAGCAAGGGGTCATCGCCTTCATCATCAGGTAGCAGATTCAAAAATGAAGCAGCCGGATGAAGCAGATCTTCGGCAGGATCGTCCTCACGCGGTCTTTCTGGCTGTGCTGCTCTTGAGCCCAACCCTCTCATCGCCGCATCAATTTCAAGATTGAAGCAATCAAACAGGTTCTTCTGAAGCGGGTCAGCCACTTCGTCGATTGGTGGCTCAAGGCGCCGAGCGATGCTTTCGAGCCTATGGAGGCGCTGTTCAACCGCAAGCCGCTCCCGCGTCAAATCCGCAGACACCAGATTCAGTGACATCCTTGCTTGCTCGACAAGCCACTCGGTGAGGTCCCAATTTGGGTCAACACTCTGCATTACCTCAGCCAGCCGTTGCACTTCGTTGGGCATTGCCTCAACCCGAACATGACCTTCCGACACCTCGTTCTGCTTGTCACTCATGTTCTTATCTCTCCTACTTGACGGCCTATGAAGCCTTTCTCACTCGGCCGACCATCGTTTCCATTCCGTAACCGAAACACTGCGTTCAGACTGCTGGAAGGAATACTTTCCAATGGATGCACACCTCATGTTGAAGCCATGAGCAGTCCCTATCGGTTTTCGCAAAGGCAAGGCCATGGACAGAAAGGGGCGCGTTCATGTAGGGGTTGCCTGTGGTGCACGCATGGGAAATTATCGGATTGGGGTTCTTCCCGGCGACGGAACAGGTCGAGAAGTTGCGCTTGAGGCACAACGGATTCTCAACGCCATCGAAGCCAACACCAACCATGGCTTCGAACAAACCGTGATTCAATGCGGTGGCCAACATTACATGGAAACCGGAGAAGAATGGGCAGAAGGCTCATTCGAGTTTTGTCGGGACGAGGCAGACGCAATTTACCTCGGAGCCATCGGTTACCCCGGTGCACTTCTTCCAAACGGAGATCTTGCCGGCGGCTCTGTCATCCTTGGCATGCGCAGCGGTTTGGACTTGTACGCCAACCTCCGCCCAATCAAACTCTACGAAGGTGTGCCCCACAAGGTCCACGGAAGGTTCACTCAAATTTGGCAACCAGGTATGGTTGACATGACGGTGCTGCGAGAGAACACAGAGGGGCTTTACCACTCGTTGCTTCGCCGCAGCGCAGATCGAGCTCAAGGTCGCGAACCCTACGAACCACCTTCGATGGAATTCCCAGGCCTCAAAGGCGAGGTTGCCTACGACCCGCGTCCAATCTCCGAACACGGAAGCGAGCGCCTGATCAAAATGGGCTTCGACATTGCCGAAACTCGAAACGGTGCACCAGTTGATGGCGTCAAGCGCGTATCTTGCATTGACAAATCCAACGTGACCCGGGGCTGCCAATTGTTCCGTCGAACCTTCGACAAGGTCGCAGAGCGCTACCCTGGAACCGAGAAGGATTACGGTTACATTGACGCTTTCATGCAATGGTTGACCCGTTCACCAGAATCATACGACGTTGTTGTCACCTCAAACATGTTCGGCGACATTGCTACCGATTTAGGCGCAGTTCTTCAAGGTGGCATGGGCATGGCGGCATCGGGGAACATCGGCGACCATCATGCATTCTTCGAACCCGTTCACGGTTCAGCACCAAAGTACGCTGGCATGAACAAAGTCAATCCAATTGCGACCATCAATTCGATTCAACTCATGATGGATTGGCTCGGGCGCAAAAACGGCGAAGAGGAATTGATTCGAATCGGCCGTCTTGTCGATGAGAGCGTCGCTGACCATTTGCGAGATGGCAAAGGGCTGACCTACGACTTGGGTGGCAACGCCTCTTGCTCTGCAGTTGGCGAGAGCATCTCGAGCCGATTGGTCGCAAAACTATCGGAAGAATTCTGAGGTTTATGCACTCGTCTCAATCAAGCACCATTGCTTGTTTGAGTGAACTTCGTTGCGACATGATGCAACGCTTCTTCCAATACAGCGTCGTTGTTATACGGGTTTGAAATGAGGTCTTCGATTGGGGCCGACATCATGGTCAACATGTTATCCATCACCCGGGTAAGTTCATCGACAATGGTGATGCTTGCCATTTTGGCTGACCGTGAAAGAGGGTTGAGGTCGACAACAATCACCGTTTTGCCCATGGCGACGAGCGCTTCACAGCGGTCCCCATCCTCGAGAGGCACCAAAATGACATCAGATTCAATGATCCCTTCCTGAGTGCACTTTGCTCTTGGACCCTCGAGCCCGGGTATGCGGGCGTTG
>DUKM01000083.1:3975-5478 GCA_013329255.1 Candidatus Poseidoniaceae archaeon
CAAGATGTTCAAGCAGCGCTTTCATCCGTTGAGGCGTGCGGTAAAAGATGTTGATTTCGACAGGGCATTGGAGCATTTCTGCGAGCAAGAGAGTTTCTCTGCCCGCAAGGGCAGCAACGTTTCCGTTCAAACTCAGCACTGGGTGCTTAGCGCCTCGAAGCGCGGCTAATGCGTGATTGGTTGCGGTTCGAGCGCTGTCGATGGTTTGCTCGCCAAGCAGGTAATCAAAAGCCTCACCCCGGCCATGTGCAATCATCGCACTTCCAGCGAGCATGCCTTGCTTTTCAGCTTGCTCAAGTCGGTGACGAAGGAGCAATGACTGGTACCGTGGATGGCTTGGGTCTGCAGCGATATCCACCATTGAATCACACCTCAAGCGCCGGTGATCAACATGGAAACATCAAGCGGAGCAACGCCCCTGTTGATGGCGCTTGTTGAGAGTACATCCAGGCCACATTCGTGCCACTGGTCGAGGTGTTCGAATTCAATACCACCACTCGCTTCCAAAACAACGTGCTCTCTTAGACCCATTTCTGTGAGTTCAGCGGCGACTTCTTTGCATCGCTCTGGACCAAAGTTGTCCAGCATGATGACGAGTTTTTTCACGCCTTCTTCCCGGCGTTGCGCCCACATGGCTGCAGCGATGATGGCTTCCTTCCCTTCACGGACCTCAACTTCCAGAAACGCTCCGCATGTCGAGGTATCAACCTCTTGGAGGTACTGGGCGATTCTGTTTGCATGCCCGTCAACGCCATCAAGCATTGATGCAAGATCATTTTCTTTGATCATTTGAGCATCAGCACGATTCAATCGATGAGTGAGCCCTCCACCAAGGTGCACGGCCCATTTATCCATCAACCCCCAAATCGTTTTGCGAGTGCAGGCAATTTGTCCTGGTGCAATCGCAGACCAGCGTTTTGCTTCCGTGGCGATTCCTGAAAGCTGTCCAAGGATGTTGAGTATGCTTCGCTCCATCATGAGAACCGTTTCTCTATCGCCGTTGATGCTTGCTATTTCATCGCCTTTGGATACTTTTTTGCCATCGCTGGCCCACCAGGTAATCTTCAGCGAAGGGGCCCAAATTTGCAACATATGGTCGATCGCTGCGGTGCCAACCACGATGCCATCAGCCTTGCTGATGATTGTCGCTTCCACAGTCTGTGCCCCTCCCATAAACGGCATGTCAATGCCATCATCGGCAAGGACAGATCCAACCCAACGATCAAAACTTGCTTGGAGCATACGCGTCGGGCCATCTTCAGCAGACCACAAGACATGCCCACGGTCATGAGGGGGTCGCGGTGTTCCGGTCACAGTTGGCCCTAACGGTTCACCGACTTGAAACCAATTGCCGAATAACGATGCGTCAGCCGCTGTACAAGTTTTGATAAGTCATCAAATTGGACTTTTTCTTATGCAACTCGAAGGAACATCCTCTTTGGAGCCTTCTCAATTGAGCCAACGGGTGGTTGAGACTCAATGCATTCATGTTTTTGGCGCCGG
>DUKM01000083.1:5832-16783 GCA_013329255.1 Candidatus Poseidoniaceae archaeon
AACTTAGAGCGCGTGGCTGGGCATCCGCCCCAATTCATCCAAGAGATGCAGGTGCAACGGTTGGTGGTTTTCCAATCCGCCCGCACGTCGATGAAGGATTACAACCACAGATAGTCGTCCTTTTTTTGGCCCCTGAACGGGCACGAAGCGTTGTGCGGGACATGATCATCAGGCTCGACCATCGGACCTTTCCTCTCGTCTGGTTTCAACGGGGCGCTGAAGATCAACCCTCCATCGAGGCATTGGAGTCCATGGGGGCGCCTTATGTGGTCAACGATTGCATTGTAGAACATGTCAACCGCAACGATTTGACATGTCATTCATCTCCGCTGCCTCAGATGTTTTGCCTCCAGACCGCATCGGAAGACGGCGACGGGTGTTCAGTGTGGACGGTCCACTCGACTCAAGATGCTTCATTGGCGAAGCCAACCTATGCGCTGGAATGGGTTGGAACCTTGCCGGAACTCGAACATTCCTCGCACACCATTCCTCGTTACATTCGTTCCTTGCAATCCGATGAGGAATCGATTGAATCTCTGGCAAAGCGCCTCACTCGTTCGCAACCCTCTCCATGAGCACATCCATCGAACAAACACAGCAGGGGTAGCATTATGACGGTCCGGACAGGAGGAAATCCCATGCGTGCCAAATTCATGTGCCTCATGTTGCTTGGCGCCATGCTGGTGCCGATGGCAGGCGCATCGCTCGCATTCACCTCATCTTCCGCTGTTGAAGGAGCCCCGCTCTCCTCCGCTCAAGACCACCCAATCATCGATGGCTATTCTTCATCGGTCCGCGCTTCGATCGCGTTTCACAGCGATCTTTCCATTTACGATGAATCAGACCTGCTAAGCGCAACCGAATGGGTTGTGTTTTCGAGCCATGTGATGGGAATGGCAACCGAACACCTCGAAGGGTCGTTCGTCGTCCAGTTGAAGGCAGAAGAGGCACTGAAGACCCTTGAGGCATGGCAACAAGACGGGATTATCGAAGCGGCCTACCCGCTTATCGAGCGCTCCATGGAACCGAGATGGACCCCAAATGATTCGAAATTCAATGAACAATGGCACCTTGTCAACACAGGGCAAACCGGCGGCACCAGTGGTGAAGATGTCAACATCACTGGCGCATGGAACACCTACAAGGGTTCAGGGGTGGTCATAGGGATTGTGGACGATGGATTGGATTGGAACCACCCGGATATATTCACAGATTACGACTCCACCTTAGATTATGATTTTTGCAACGATGATGATGATCCGACGCCCTCTTCGAACAACGCCCACGGAACGGCAGCTGGCGGTGTTGCTGCCGCAACCGGCAACAATGGCATCGGGGTAACTGGCGCCGCTCCAGAGGCAACCCTCGTCGGCCTCCAACTCATCTCATGCAGCACAACCGACGTGCGAGAGGCAAACACTCTGAGCCATGAACGCCAGGCCATTGACATTTATTCCAATTCATGGGGCCCGAGTGACAACGGCGAAACCCTTGCTGGTCCGGGGCCATTGATGCTCGCTGCCCTTGAATCAGGCGCGCTTCAAGGGCGAAATGGTCTTGGTAGCATCATTACATGGGCAGCAGGTAACGGACTTGACGACGATGACAATTCGAACAATGACGGCTATGCGAACTTGCGGTACACCATTGCAGTCACTGCTGTGGACCACAAGGGCCAGCAATCATACTACGCTGAACCCGGCGCAAATGTGCTTGTCGCATCGCCTTCTAACGGCGACGGGGAGAGCATCACCACCACAGATATCGAAGGATCAGGCGGGTACAGCAGCACCGACTACACCAGCACATTTGGCGGCACCTCCTCTGCAACCCCGCTCGTTTCTGGCATCATCGCCTTGATGCTTGAGGCAAATGCAAACCTCACATGGCGAGACGTCCAACACATTCTGGTTGAAACCTCCAAACAAAACGATCCGAATGATAATTCCTGGGCCACCAACGGAGCAGGCCACCTCGTGAGCCACAAGTACGGTTACGGCGTGATTGATGCTGGAGCAGCAGTTGCAGCAGCAGCCAATTGGGAAACCGCCGATGAAGAAATGTCAGTTTCTTCAGGAACCATTCAGACCGATCTCGATATTCCTGACCGGGACGAGGGGTACATCGAAGTCAACACAACAGTGACCGAAGCGATTCAAATCGAAAACCTCGATGTCATCGTCGACATTCCGCATAATTTCCGTGGCGATCTCGCGCTCACACTGACAAGCCCATCGGGGCACCAAAGCATCCTTTCAGAAAAACACGATGACGAAAACAACGATTACAACAATTGGCGCTTTGGCTCCGTTCAACACTGGGGCGAAGACAGCCGAGGCATGTGGACATTATCGGTTGAAGATCAAGGCTATGGGGACACGGGGACCTTCGAAGAATGGGAACTCATCATTCATGGGACGCAGATAAACCTCGATTCAGACGGTGACAACCTCAGCGATATGAATGAAACAGATGTCTACGGCACCGATCCTTACGACATTGACACGGACGATGATGAACTAAACGACGGTCTTGAGGTGCTCGTGTACGGAACAGACCCCCTGTCCACTGACACGGACATGGACGGTCTCGACGACGGGCAAGAAGTGCTTGTGAATGGGACCGATCCGCTCGACAACGATACCGATGACGATTTTTTGTCAGACGGCGATGAAGTGAACATTTACGGAACAAACCCACTTGTGTTCGATGCGGACGCCGACGCAGATGGGTTCTATTGGTTCCAAGATTGCAACGATTCAAACCCAGATGTCTACCCTTACGCCCTTGAAGTGCTGAACGGCATCGATGACGACTGCAACGGCACCTGGGATGAAGGCTTCAACCTCACAGATGTGGACAGCGACGGGCTCTACGACTTCGAAGAGTACCATGATTACGGTACAGACTGGCAAAACGATGACTCCGATGGCGACGGGCTTGAAGACGGGGCAGAAGTTTTGATTCATCTCACCAACCCCCTTGTCAAAGACAACGACTCGGACATGGACGGGTACTATTGGTTCCAAGACTGCGACGATACAAACGCCTCCCTCAACCCCGGGATGGCTGAAGCATTGGATGGTCTAGACAACAACTGCAACGATGAAATCGATGAAGATTTTATTGACACAGACGCTGACTTTGACGGCCTCTTAGATCTGGAAGAATTCCTGACTTACGGCACCGACCCGTTTGACCCCGATACAGATGGGGACGGCTTGCTTGATGGCATTGAACTGTTTTCAACCAACACAGACCCACTCTATCCAGACCTTGACAACGATGGGGACAGTTACCGTTGGTTCAACGATTGCGACGACAATAACAGTCTCATTTCACCATCCGCTAATGAGCGTTGGAACGGTCTTGATGATGACTGCGATGGCTTGATCGATCAGGACATCGACCGTTCAGCCTACGTTTCCGCCTCGCCACAATTCCGAAGCCTCACCTTGAACGCAACAAATGATACCCTTCAGCTGTCCCTTTCTGTTTCCCTTGACAATCAAAGCCTTGAGAGGCTCAATCCAACCGTTCAGTGGTACAGGAACAACACGCTGATTGCAACAGGGTGGATGTTTGAGGAACAAGCCATCAATTGCACGTCTCCGTCCTCTGAGTTCGGACAATACCTTTGCGACACAAACGGAACGGTTGGTCCAGAACCAATCACCGCAACGATAAGCGACGAGCGCGGTCAACTCAGTGTTCGATGGTCGATTACATACCTCGTATGGAACCCTCCTCCACCGGCGCCGGTTGTTGATGATGAAGCCGATGCCAGCGAAACGACAGATTTCATGGCTGCGTTGGAAAACAACGCCCTTCTTGTCGTCTCAGCGGTCGTCTTTGGCATCGCCTTGTTGGCGTTCCTCGTCACGCGACCTCGTCGTCCGAAGCAAGCCAAACAAAGCGCCTTCGCTCAAGCACCGCAGGCCTACGCACCACCTCAGTTTGCAAGCGTGCCTTCTGCCCCTGACTTGGCAAGCCTTCCACCGTACGATCCTCGTCGTTAACGAGCGCTTATTGTGGCTGTTGAATCAGGCTCCATCCAAGCAAACGACCTTCATTTGCGTCGGCAAGAAGGTTCAGTTGATTGGCCCATCCGTCGTTGCCGTCCCATGTTCGCGACATATCGATTGAAACCGCTCCATCAGCATCGCTAGCGAGGTTCGACAGCAGGGTGTTGAGATCGCCGCCAGGCACCACGACAAGGTAGCCGACCTGAACATCAGGTGCGTAGGTGCCAGAGGAAGTAAAGAAAAGGTCGGTTCCGCTAAGTTGCTCATACAACACCGCATCAGACAGGCGTTGTTCCATCATGGAAATGTTGAGCGTTGTTGGGATCGCCTCCCTGTTGAACGCAACGCTATCATCAAAGACGCCTTTTTCTGTGAACTCACAAGCGCTCTCGCTTGGGGTTCCAGTGAGGTTGAACTTGATCCATCCAGCGCTTTCGTCTTGCGCCACCCACGACATGTTCCATTCGCTGCCTTGAGCCGTGTCTTTCGTTGTTGCTCGCCAGATGTAACCGCTGTCGTCGATGGCATTTGTTGCGCCACTCGCTTCGCCTTGGAAGTAATCAAAGCAGCCGATTGCCAGTTCAAAACTGTGCGAACGCATTGTGGTTTCATCGGGCATGTGCGGTTCATTTCCACCCCAACTGTTCAAATCCGTTTCATCGATTTGCAATTGATTGGCTTGAGGACGGGAAGAATACGATCTGCCCAAATCCAGTTGCTTTTGACCGCGTTCAATGGATGTGCGTTCGAAAACATGGTGCAGTTCCAATTCACCTTCTGGTAACACCAGATCGTTGAGTATTTGCGAGGTTGCCGAACAGTCTTGTTGATTTGTCGAAGAACTGGAAATGACCACATCGACTTTCTGTTTCGCCGCCCAAGGGTTGCCTTCTTCAATCCACAGTTCCATCGTGGCGGAGCCTAAGCAGTACGTTTTGATGTCTTGATGGGTGGCAATCACCTTCCAGGCGGCGTTGTTGGAAAATTCATCAATGCCGATGACCCGCCAGTCCCAGCCATTGTTGCTGCCGCTGGCACCAACATCGATCAGGTTGTTGCCGAGCAAATCTTCAACCTCAATTGGCTGCAACATCATTGCAAAACCAGGTGCTAATGATTCCAAGCCACCGAGCAGTCCACCCACGCCGTAGCTCACCGTCGTGCCACGGTATTGACCAATCGGGTCAGGCAAATCAATTTCCCAATCTGCTTGCGTGGAAAGCATGGCTTGCTCCCTCAGTTCAGTGTGTTGTTGGGTGGTAATTTCGGCGGATCCGTCAGCGCGAATATAGGTTGACGAACAGCCATTGAAGGCGTTGGTAAGGTGGCGCTGAACCGTGAACTTGTCGAGGTTGTTGCTGTTGATGCTCTCAACGGCCAACCACTGGCCGCCCATGCCGCCTTTCGCTACAACCGCTCCGAGGCGGTCGGTTGATCCTTCTGCGTACAATTGATCGGTGCCACCTTCTGTAATCGAAAGCGCCCCATCGCCTGCAAACAACAAGGATAATTTACAAATCTCATCGTCGGTATCAAGTTGTTCCAAAGCCAATTCTACAAAGCCCTCTGTGGCGAGGAAGGTTCCGTCTTTTATTGTGTACCGCATCTCGTCACCGTAGCGCAATTGGTCTGCAGTAAACGGTTCAAGTTGACTGTTGATGAAAAAATAACCACCAGCGCCTAAAATAATCAGCGCCATTAATGCGGCAGCAACCTGAGGTCTTTTGATGATGTCCAGTAAGGTTGCAGGTTGCGTGCTACCAGCGCTTTTCTTGACTTTGACAGGTACGGGCACTGCCTCCTCATCCTCGACCAAATCAGCCTCGAGAATTTCGGCTTCCAAGACGTCGTCCTTTTCCGCCTTAGCGGGTTGCTTTTGTTCCTTTTCTGGCTCGACGTCGGGGGTGAGCGTGTCTTCGTCTTCAATGGAGAGAACAACTTCTTGTTGTTCCGGCTCCTCCTTCATTTCAGGTGCTGCTTGTTCGGGCAGGCCCACTTCCTTGTGAGTGAGATCTGCTTCCAGCAAACGAGCGACCAATTCACTCTTTTTTCCTGAAGTTGACAAGTCATTGAGGATGCATAGGGCCTTCAGTTTAGCAACCGTTAATGTCGATGCTACATCATCGCTCATGCTTGAACCCCAACTAAGGCCTGTCGGCTTTCCCTTTCAAGGATGGCGCTCCATGAGCACCCTCAAGCATGGGTTTTGGCTTAGGTAAAAACCAGCGGTCAAGCCTCATGTGGGCTGTAAGTTCCGTCTTCGTGTTGCACATAGACAGTTTGATCGTAAGATCCATCTGGCATCTTTCGGAAGAAGTACCCATTTTCAGCTGGCTCATAGGTCTCGCTTTGTTCAGCCGCCTGTTCGGCTACGGGTGCGTCAGCGGTCGGTGATTCAGGAGTGGCGGGCTCCGCCTCTTGTGGCGGGCCGCTCGGACCGCTTGCGTCGGGTGGGCCAGCAGGGCCATCTGCACCAGGAGCGCCGGGCGGGCCGGCGGGTCCAGCACTGATTCGTTCGCTTGAAATTGATGCAAGCACCTTGGTTTCAGTGGTTTCCAAATCCCCTTCTAGCAAGCTTCTGACCGATTCACCATGACGTTGGGCCCCGATAAAGGCAAACGCAGACAGGCTCAAGCAAACGATGCCAAAAATACCCGCAATCACTTGGTTTGGGTACACGGCTCCGTCGATGGTCATGCTAGTGGCGCTCGTGCCGATGTTGGCACCGTCGCTGTTGACGAATTGGACAATCACGCAGTAATGGCCCGAATCGAGTTGGAATTCGAAGGTGTATTCTCCGCCTGCAACAGGCGAATCTTCAAGCAAAATATACTGGTAATGGTGGTCTGTGCCTTCGCGTGCAAGTTCAGTTTGTGCTCCTAAATTCTGGCCGCAGTCTTTTTCTTGCAGGGCATATGCAGCGAGATGAACATCAAGAGCAGCCGGTGGGTTTTGCACGGTGGCGTCGATCGTCAACGGTACATCCATGAAATCTTCACCCGGAAGCGAGGGGCCCCAGACCCAACCGATGTCCTTCTCAGCGGAGTTGGTGAAACCGTCATAACTTTCGTCAAACGACATTGGCCAGAGAGCAAAACCAAACATCAAGACCGCAATACCAAGCCACAAAAAAACATTCCAACGGGATTGTTTGAGGGCTTCTTGGCGTTGTTCAAGCGTCATGGCTTGAACTTCTTCATCCCGGTCAACGTCCTCAGTAGGTTCTGCCGCAGTGGTATCGACCTGTTCTTCTGACATGTTTGTCCCGATTCCAAGCGAGCACTTGAAAGGCGCGTTCCCTCGTCGAGCCGATATGAGCACTGAGGAAGAGCAGCATCGCGTCACTGACGCGTCCCGCTCCAATCTTCGGTTGGCAATCCTGTCGAGAGGGCCGCGTTTGTACAGCACTCGGCGCCTTGTTGAGGAGGCAAGAAAGAGAGGCCTCAACCCATATGTTGCGGACCCAATGAAGTTTTCACTTTTCGTCGCAGACGGTCGAATCGATGTCTTGCACAACGGTGAGCCGTTCAATTTTGACGCGGTAATCCCTCGAATTGGACACTCAATCACCAAGCACGGCGTGGCTGTCTTGCGCCATTTGGAGCAACTGGGTATATGGACAGCCAACAGCGGCGGTGGAATCCTTCAGAGCCGTGACAAGTTACATGCTTCGCAAATCCTCGCTCGGAACCGACTCCCTGTCCCTCGCACAACCTATGTCAGGGACATCATCGATGTGGAGACGGCTGTCGATTTCGTTGGAGGTCTTCCAGTTGTCATCAAGGTCACACAGGGCACACAAGGCCAAGGTGTCTTTCTTCGGCACACCCTTCGCGAAGCAAACAACCTCGTACAGGGTTTGTTGCTGACAGGACGAGCCGTTTTGGTGCAAGAATACATTGCCGAGTCTCACGGAAAAGATGTTCGCGCTCTAGTGGTCGGTGACCGAGTGGTTGCGAGCATGCGCCGGCGAGCACGTGGGCGAGAATTTCGTTCCAATTACCACCTAAACGGGACGGTTGAAAAGGTCGATCTTCTTCCAGAGTTCGAAGAAGTAGCGTGTCGTGCTGCTCGAGTGCTTGGCCTGCATATTGCAGGCGTGGATTTACTTGAATCCGACGATGGGCCACTCGTGTTGGAAGTCAACTCCTCGCCCGGGCTTGAAGGCATCGAGAAAGCAAGCGGCGTCAACGTCGCAGGAGCGATCATCGACTACGTCATGAGCGAGACAGAATTCTCTGAAGTTGATTTGGATCAGTTGCTTCGCACCGTCCCAGGTGCAGGTGTTCTCTCCCTTCAAATTCGAAACCATCCCAATGTGGTGGGTAAGCCGCTCGCAAGTTTATTCAAATCAGAAGCGGAAATCCCCGTGTTCGCACTTTCCCGCGACAACAGCCTGATTTGGAACCCCCCAAACGAAATTCAGTTGCGTTGGGACGACATCCTTGTTTGTTATGGAGAACTCACAAAATTGCGAGCATCATTGAGGCAAGCCATTCTCGATGTTCCAAACGAGGCATTCGGAATCGACGAGCGCGAAGAGACGAACGCTTAGGTCGGCGAAAACAAACCCCTGCTGAAGCGGTTTTGGCAACCTTGACATCGCGCGGTGGTTTGATATGGGACCATACGGTACTGAAACTGCTCTTCGGAGCACGGGATGCACACTCGCTCAGGCGGGAGGCGGTGAACGCCAATGGAAAAGCGGAGAACAAACGAGCGGCAACGCAAAGCGCTGAAACCAAGCCAGCGAAGGCTTGACGCGTCGACTGTTGAACTCCCTCCTCGTCTTGTTCACATGGCCGATCTTCCATGGGTGGCCAGTTATCGCCAAGCCTTGCGTTCCGAAAACAAATCCGAAAACACTCAGAAGTCCTACGCCAGTGGGTTGAGGGCTTTGGTAGAAACCACGTTGCCAGGGGAATTGGTTCTCGATGAAAGCGCGTACCAATCAATGAGCATCGAAGAGTTGGCCGAACGGATGGAACCGCTCAATGGCCGTCTCGATCGTTGGACGCATTCCCTTTCGGAACTCAGGCCGACCACCTACAACGCTCGATTGGCTGCTGCAAGGCACCTGCTGAAGTGGCTCGGTCACCGTTGGCCAGATCATTTGTCCCGTGCTCGTACTGGGCGCCGTCTTCCGCGAACGCTCACCCGTCGAGAAATGTCGATGGTGCTCGAAGCGTCAGCAAACAGCGAAAATCCAGTGGCTTCAATTGTTGTCACCATGATGCTTGATACGGGCTTGCGCGTCAGCGAGGTGTGCAACCTTGACATCAATGATATCGATCTTGAAGATGGCTCTGCGCGGGTCTTTGGCGGTAAAGGGGACAAGGATCGCCTTGTGCTGTTCACTCGCCGAACGCTCGAACGCATACATGCCTGGATTCCTGTTCGAGAAGCGCGCAGGAAAGGCGAAGATTTTGCATTCCTTCTGAATTCTGCTGGACGCCGACTTCAACCACGCGGCGTGCAGCGACTGATGGACAGGCTCGCAGCCGAGGCTTGCTTGCCCAAAGGAAAACTGACACCGCACGTGCTGCGGCATAATTTTGCGACCGGTCTTTTGGAACGCGGTGCTGATTTGGTCACCATTCAGCGGCTCCTTGGCCATTCCAGCATCGCCACAACCCGCGTCTACCTCGAAATATCAGATCAAACCCTGCGTGAAGTTTACCATCGAGCTCAAGCCACCCGAGAAACCATCGAGGCCGCCGCTGAAGCAACCGAAGGCGTCCAATCTGTGGAAGAAAACTCCCCCTCCACAAGCGCTTATGGCGTCGAGTGATTACTTGCGCTTTGCTTTGCGCTTTGCAACAGCAGCAGGGCCAGCCCATGCCCGCTTTGGAACCACATCTTGTCCTGAATGCCCCTCAAGGGGGCAGAATTTTCCCGACCGGCACCGCGAACAATTTTCCTTTGAGGGAAGTTCCACCGCTTTGCGTAAACGGCCGTACTTCCTCCTTGGCATGAACGATTGTGGTCAATGACGGTTTTCAATAATAGCGCTTAAACGCAATCATCGGCGTCACTTTTTCTTGAACCAAGGCATATCTCGAACGCTACGGGGAACGCTGAGCGTGGATCCTTTGCGGCCATCCTTGGATTTCTTTGCAGGAACGGTTTTCTTGACAGCGTCCCTTCCTTTAACCGCAGCAGCTTTTGCAGTACTTTTGGCCTTTGAAGCAACCTTCTTTGTTGCAGAGGAGGCCTTCGATGCCGCAGCCTTTGTCGATTTGTTGGCTTTTGCAGCAACTTTCTTGGAGGCAGATTTTGCTTTGGTAGCGGTCGCTTTTGTTGCGGACTTTGCTTTTGAAGCCGTAGCTTTTGTGGCAGTTTTAGCCTTTGAAGCAGCCTTGGCAGCAGCGCTTACCTTTTTGGCGACGGCAGCGCTTAGTCCAGCGTCTTGAAGTTTCTTTGAACCAGCGCCTGCGATCTTCGAAACGCTGTCGATTTTTGCTTCGACGAGTTTCTTTGCGGTCGCAGCGCCAACACCAGGCAATGCAGTTAATGCTTCAATCTTGGAGGAACCCTTCTTGGCAGCCATAGTCTCACTTGCATCGCCATGCGAGGTGGCGCCCTTCAATACTTCCGCCTCTGATAAATCATAACGGGGTTGCATTGATGCATTGGAGCCACAACCGAGGGTCATGACAGGGGGGAGTTTGGCACCGGGAGTGAGTCGGATTTTGGCCCAAGTTCACCGAGCAAATGCGAACCACAAAGTGGACCTTGACAGCAACCTCTTGCGACCAAAAGGCTTCACGCTACCAAGCCATACTGTGTACCTTGGTGACGTAGCAACCGCTCTCTTAGCGAACCTCTCCCAACCGGACACCCCTCATTTTTCTCAGCCTCCGAAATTCAACGAGCAACGCTGGGTTTTCGAAACGCAAAGCGGGGTGCTCAGCGTTCGAATCGAA
>DUKM01000083.1:17079-17968 GCA_013329255.1 Candidatus Poseidoniaceae archaeon
GTGCTCAGCGTTCGAATCGAATCCGATGCCTACTGGGGCTTCGGCTTGTTCAATTCGGGGTACCTCAATGCAATCGAAATCACAGGCCCATTCGAGCAACGCATGCGCCTGATGTTTGATTTGAAAGCGTCAATTGGCAGAAACCCTTGGGAGTTTAAACATCAAAACGCCGCTGGTAAATGGCTTGCTAAGCACCATCCCTCTGTAACTCTGAAGACCAATGAAGGTGTTTGGCGGGAAGGCATGGATGCGGCACAGGCCACATTTGAAACGTCAATTGAACTGCTTGAGCAACGTTCAATCGAGGTGGAGAAGAGGATGAAAATGCAAGAGGAAGGCCCAGAGTGGATCATAGAGAAAGCCCAGGTTTCTTTTGCAGCAGCTCAATTCGACCTCGATATCGCCCGCAATGCTCTGGCCGACGAGAACGCACCGGGTTTGGAGCGGGCCCTCGCCCGCGTTGAGGCGGCCTTGATCGAAGCAGACCCCGGAACTGGACTGCTGAGTTCAGATTACGCCGCCTCAGCTCCCGAAGATATGCTTCTCAGAACCGAGCCAGCCTCCGAATTCTCAGATCACGCCCATCTTGAAATCGTGGACCTTACGACCCCGGATGAGGAAGAAGAGTGATTTGAGGCGTTTCCCTTGGCCGCGTCGCGTTGATAAAGGGGAGGCATCTCGCAGACATTGATTCACATGGCTTCTAAGAAGAAATCCGATGGCAGCGGAATTCAGCAGGCTGCAGGTCTTATTCGCTACTTCGACGAGGAGTCCGAAGACGCTTGGAAGATTACCCCAGGCCAAGTTTACTTCGCATGCATTGGACTTGCTGCGTTCTTCTACCTCGTGAACCAAGGCGTTGTTGGCGCTATTTTGGACCTCTTCTGAG
>DUKM01000143.1 GCA_013329255.1 Candidatus Poseidoniaceae archaeon
ACCTTGATGAATTCCTCTCTTTCTGGAACACACTGAACAACATGGGCGGCGACGACGACGACACGCGCACAGACGCAGAAATGATGAGGATGATGCTCGATGCAGACCAAGATGGAAACATCACGCTCTCTGAAATGCTCGTCATGGTTGAAGAAAACCAATCTGATGCAAGCAAAATGACCACCTTCTATACCAACCTCTTCAACAACGAAGATGTCGATGGCAACGAAATGCTCGACTTTGGTGAATTCTCCGTCTTTCACGAACGCCTTGACGAACTCATGGGCGACGACTGCTATGACGTCATGGCAGGGGATGCAATCCTAAGCGATGGAACATTCGAAGACCAAGAAGGGAACGAAACCGAATTGATGGCTGGCGACACCGCACCATCAGACGGCGAGTTCTGCGAATGGGGTGAAATGGACACTGATGTAATCCTCCTCATGTTGGACACGAACGGTGATGACCAACTCAGCCTTGCTGAAATCCTTGTTGACATGACCTCTGGAGATGAAACTGCAGATGAACTCATGATGCTTGGGTTCGTGTTTGAATACTATGATGACAACGGCGATGAACTGCTCGACCACAACGAATTCGGATTGTTCTGGACACACATGCAAAGCGGTGAAGAATACATCCCAACGAATGCTCAAATCCTCAGCATGTACGATACAGATGGCGATGGCAACCTCAGCCTGTCCGAAGTGCTCGCAGCTGTGAGCAACGGAAATGAATCCGCAGATGAACTCATGATGTTCGGATGGATCTTTGAATCCCATGATTGGGACATGAGCGGCTCCCTTGATGCCAACGAGTTCTTCTGGTTCATGGACAGCATGCAAAGCGGTGAAGAATACACCCCGACCCCTGTTCAGATGATGGACTTGTTTGATACTGACGGTGATGGAAGTGTTTCCCTTGCGGAAACAATCGCTTTCCTCAACGCAGGTGCTGAAAACCAAGACGAAACTCTCTCAGAAATTGAAGAAGAATACCTCGGTGTTTTGTTTGGTTTCATGGATGCTGACTCGAATGGATTGCTAAACGCTTCCGAATTCCCAGAATTCTACTATGCCTTAGACTCTGAAGAAGACCAAGGCGATATGGGCGACGATGACGGACAAGGCCAAGGTCAAGGAAATGAAACCGACATGGTTTGTTACGACATGGTCAACCATGTGATCCTCCAAAACATTGACAACTCATCCGAATGTGAAGCAGCAGGCTTCATGTGGACTGAGAACATCAACTCCGGAGACGGAGAAGGTCAAGATAATGACTCAAATTCTGAAGAACAAGGAATCAACTTTGATTCCATGGACGTTTGGTTTGAACAGTGGAACGACCAAACAATGCAACTTGTCCTTGTCGAACTCGGTGTCGTTGACAGTCCTGAAGAAATCGAGCGCCTTTCCATGATGGCCGACGGTATGTACGGGAACAACGACAGCGTTCTCGACGAATCTGAAGTGAACATGCTCATGTCACTTTATGCAATGAGCCTCAATGTTGATGATATTGCTAAAGGTTTGACCCTCGATGGGCAAAACGGAACTGCTGTTGACTTTTGGGTCGAAATTGACGGATTGCTCGAAGGCGACGATGTCGTATTTGTCCGAATCGGAACCGTGATTGAATTCCCAGTGACAAACACCTACGACAACTCCACCAGCCACGCATTTGTCGTGACCAACACCGATGTTGAAGACGACGGCGGTGCAGGAGAAGACTTCACTGAGGACGAGATCTGTGAAACCACAGTCCGTGTCCACAACAGCGAGTCTTGGGATATTTCCAGTGTCGTGACTACAGGCGATGAACTTGTGTTCACCTATGAAGAAACCAACGACATGTGGTTTGCTGAAGACGACAACTGTGATGCAAGCGGCATGGTTACATTCAACCTCGTTAAGGTTGAAGACAGTGCAATGCCTGAAGAAGAAGAAGAAGATTGGACTTGGGAAGATGAAGAAATGAACCTTCTCCCAATCTGTGACTGGTTCTACACGGTCACCTTGGCCAATGGTACAATGATGTCCGAGCAAGGCGTCGAGGAAGCATCGGGTGAAGATCGAATCATCACCCTTGTTGACGACGCTGCTTACGAAATCGGAATCTACTGCTGGGACCCTGAGGGCGGCAACATGACCGTTACGCTCTCGAGCCCACTTGGGAACTCCACCAATACCAGCATGGGATACGCTTGGAGCTGGATGAGCTTCGCCCTCCCTGCCGGTACCGGTGGAAACTTCTCAATTGACATCTCATGGACCGATGGCTACCACGCTGAATCCGGAACCCTCACAGTTGTCGCTACTGGCGATGGCAGCACGGGCGACATTAGCGACGTAGAAGTCGACAGCGAAGGAATCCCTGGATTCACCGCTGTATTCGGTATCGTTGCTCTTCTTGGAGCAGCAATGCTGTCTGGCCGCCGTGACTGAGACCTTCAGTCCGACGATGCAGAAGAGCACCGCAAGGTGCCTAATGCTTTGATCGACAGTGCGCATGCTGCACTGAAACAGAAGGAGACCACCAAGGATGGCGAGAGCGATGCACTTGTGCTTCGCATTCACACTGTGACGAAACGAAACAGCACTTTGGACACAGCGCTGAGCATGAGGATGATCATGAACGAACCCAAGGCCCATTTGGCCCAAGGACGTTCTGGTTTGTCGGCAGGCCACGGGTCAATCCCGAGCCGTTCAGCCTCGTCGACGATTTCTGCCAGTTCAGCAAGGTGCTCCTCAACGGATTGTGCGGCCATAAAACCTCCAACGGCTCGAGATACATGACCTTCACGCTTCAACCCACATACAAAGCCTTGAAGCCGGTGGGTTCGAGCCCACGCCATGAGTGAAGTTCCCCAAGGCGTGGCCATGCCATCCATGGAACGGCGCGCTCCTCGGCCAACGGCTACCATGACGATGACCCGGGATGGAGCCGACGGTGTAGAAGTGCTGCTCGGCTTGCGTTCACCAACAATGGCAGCCTTTCCGTCGTACTGGGCCTTTCCAGGCGGTGGCGTGTCACGGGTTGATGCTGCTGCAGTCGAACAACTCGACGGACTTCAAGGACCACAAGCCAAAACCATTGCATGCATCCTTCGAGAAATGAGCGAAGAGTTGGGCCTCGCTCCAACCCTGAATGGTCTCATCGCTCTCAATCCTGAGGTTCGCGCTGAAATCATAGAAGACAAAACTCGATACCTCCCCCTTGCTCTTGAAGGGCATGTACCCCACGAACGTTCTGAAATCAAGATCCTCTGCCATAGAATCACGCCCCCATTCGGTCCGGTTCAATTTGACAATGCCTTCCTTCACTACCACGCTGGGCCTGCAAATGCAATGCCCGAAATTGACTTGGAACCGCAAACTGAATTCACAGATTTAATGTGGGATTTACCGGCCAACATTTTGGCCAGGTGGGCTCGCCATGAAATCAAAGTTGCACCGCCCGTCGTCACACTCTTGATGGAAATTGAACGGACGCTGAGCCGAGTGGACCGAAGCATGAGCGATGCTGCAAGCGACATTGCAGACCGATTGCCCGGCCGAAGATCAATTCTGTTTGCGCATGGCGTCGAAGTTGTACCCGTAAAAACGGCAACATTGCCACCGGCCGACCATACCAACGCTTACCTCCTCGGCGACCCGGAAGGAGATTTCATTTTGGTTGACCCTGCTGCTCACCTGCGGGAAGGGATGGAAGATTTAGCGGCAGCTGTTGAACGCCACAAAGGCAACCTTGTCGCCCTCCTGTTCACGCACTCACACGGCGACCATGTGGGTGACATCGGCCTGTTGAGGGAAGCCTTTGATGTGCCAATTTGGGGCAGCGAATACACGACCAAAACGGTTCACTGTGATCGCATCTTAAGCGACGGCGAGACGCTCACGCTCGGCACCACTGCATGGGAAGTTCTCATCACGCCCGGTCACCACCCCGGCCACGTATGCTTGCTTGGCGAAGCGGGCTTAATCGCTGGCGACATGGTTGCCGGCATTGGAACAATCCTGATTCCTCCACACACTGGCGATATGGAAGTCTACATCGAACAACTCGAACGCCTCAAGCAATTGAAACCGCATTTGCTTTTCCCAAGCCATGGTCCTGTAATCGCCCAACCAACTCGTGTGTTTGACCGCTACATCAAGCATCGCCAAGCAAGGCATCAACGGGTCCTCGAGGCAGTAAGTGGGGCAACCTCACTCGCCCAAATTTCGATCGAGGCTTATGCAGACACACCGAACGCTCATCCCGGCCTAGCGGAAGATCAAACGCTGTCTCACCTTTTGGTCCACGAGCGCAATGGCTTGGTTCAACAAAGCGAAGATGGCTGGAAGCGCATGAATTGAATACGGCAGGGTTGATTTAACCGTTAGAAGTGGAACAAGCATGCCCCGACGTGTTGTGCTCACAAAAGCAGGCTCCCCATCCACGCTTGCGGTGCAAGAAATGGAAATGCCAATGCCAAAAGCGGGTGAAATCAGAATTAAAGTGGCGTTTGCTGGTATTAACTTCGCTGATCTTCTCATGCGACTTGGGCTCTATCAGCCACGACCGAAGTATCCGTTCACACCCGGCTATGAAATGAGCGGCACCGTCGACGCAATCGGCAACGGTGTCGAGGGGTTCTCTGTTGGGCAACGGGTTGTTGCCGGAGTGCGAAACGGAGGCCAGTCGAGTCATGTGCTCGTCTCAGCGAACAAGGCCCTTGTTCTACCTGATGGGATTAGTTTGGAAGTTGCTGCTGCCATTCCAGTCACTTACCTTACCGCTCATCACATGCTTCACCACCTCGGCCACCTCACTCCGGATGAATCTGTTCTGATTCATGGCGGTGCGGGTGGCGTTGGCACCGCCGCCTTACAACTGTGCCAATGGGCAGGCGTCACACAAGTCTGGGCGACCGCTTCGGGAGGAAAGGCATCAACCATCGAAGGTTTTGGAGGCGTTGCCATTGATCGCCACAACGAAGATTTCGTTCAAGTGGTCAAGCAAGCCACTGACGGCAAAGGCGTGGACCACATTCTCGACCCAATTGGTGGAGATCACTTGGCTCGGTCCCTCTCGGTGCTCAAAGAAGGTGGTCGATTGTACACCTACGGGATGTCAGCTGCCGCTCCTTCTGCGAAGCGAAGCTTGCTCCGTTCCTTTTTGGCTTGGAGAAAGACCCCTAAATTTGACCCGCTGCGCTTGATGACGCGAAACCGTGGGGTGTTCGGTGTTCACATGGGGACATGGAGCGATGAAGGGGTCATGGTTGAACAACTCAATCGTATTCTTGAAGGCGTCCAAGAAGGCCATTTGGTTCCTGTCATTGATTCAATCTTTGATGTCGAAGATGTTGCTCAGGCTCATCATCACATCCATGATGGGAAAAACATCGGCAAAGTTCTGCTCCGGTTCAAGTGAGCATTCAAGAAGCGTCGCCCCACCGTTGAGAATAGGCGACAGCAATGAAAGCGGCAATGTCAGGGTTCGATCTTCGTGCGGTAGCGCAAGAATTGAATGCCTTTTCAGGCGCCTATGTCAAGAAGGCCTACATGCCTCACTATGAGCAAATCGTCCTTCGTATCAATCCCAAAGATCGAGATCAATTTGATCTGGTATTGGTTCGAGGTGCCCGCATCTACACCTCACAACGTGACCGCCCAATGCCAATGACGCCCCCTCCTTTTGCTATGGTGCTGCGCAAGCATCTGAAGAACGCCCGAATGACTGGCGTTCGCCAATTGGGATTTGACCGAGTTCTCGCTTTCGATTTCGATACCAAACACGGGTCGTACCATTTGTATGTGGAAGTCTTTCGAGATGGAAACATCATCCTCACCGACCAAGAAGGGGTCATTATACAACCATTGACGCATGCCTCCTATGCTGGTCGCACGCTGAAAAAGGGCGTTGAATACCAACCACCACCGGCAGCGATGGACCCTCATGAGTTGGACATCGCAATCCTTTCCGAATTGTTCGATGCATCAGACCGAGATTTGGTGTCGACGCTTGGTGGGAAAGCAAACCTTGGCGGGACCCATGCGAACGCTGTGTGTGACCTTGCCGGCATGGAACCAAACATGGCCACCCAAGAGGCTGATGTCGAGAAGATTCATGCGGCTCTACAAACCCTTCTTGGCCACTTGGCAGAAGATCGACATGGCATTCTGTTGATGAAACCAAGTGAAGAAATGGACCGGCCATCGCTTGAAGCAAAGGCGGAAACGATGGAAGCAAATGGCCTTCGAGACCGGTTTTATGAGCAATACGCTGTTGAAGCGACACCAACCTTGTTGCCTTCTCATGCAGCATTAGCTCAATCCATGTTTCCAACCCTGTGTGAGGCTGTAGACGCATGGAAGGGCGCTCATGATGCGGGCGCACTTGCTCGACGTGAAGCAGAAAGATTGGACATTGCAGCACCAGGCAGAGGCCACTCAACGGATGTGGAACGGCTTGAGCGACGCAAGGTACAACAGGAAAAAGCACTTCAAGGATTTTCCAAAAAAATCGAGAAGCAGCAAATGCTTGGTCATGAAATCCAAAACCATTGGAGCCACATTGAAAGCCTTCTCAAACAAATGGAAGAAGCTGTTGAGGCTCACGGTTGGAAGGAAGTGAAATCGATGGCCAAGAGCATTCCATGGATCGTGTCTCTCGCCCCTGCTGAGCGCACCTTCATGACGGTACTTCCTGATGAAAACGGTGAACCAAAAGGGCCACAGGCGACCCTTTCGATTGACGAGTCGGTGCATCAAAATGCTCAGCGCTACTTTGAATCTGCACGCAAGCAGAAAGACAAGACCAAGGGTGCTGTCGAGGCGCTAGAAGAAACCATGCTCTACCTTCAACGAGCGCAGAAGAAGGAAGCCAAGCAAGAAGCCACTGGGAAACTCAATAAAATCAAGCGCAGCAAACGCTTGTGGTTTGAACATCATCGATGGTCCATGATCTCAGGAGGCCATCTCTTGGTTGGAGGCAAAGATGCGAAAGGCAACGATGCAGTGGTCAAAAAGCACCTCTCTGGACAAGATCGCTACCTTCACGCTGATTTACACGGTGCACCAAGTTGCAGCCTTCGCGCTACGCAAGGTTTTGTGATCGATTTGCACAAACCGGCCCACATACCTGCTGATGTGCCAGCCTACAAAATCGTGGATAAGCTCGGAGATGAGCGTATTACAGATGAAAAATTAATCGAAGCAGCGACGATGGCCTTGTGTTGGAGCCGCGCTTGGGCTGGTGGCGGTGCGCATGGAACGGTGTATTCCGTCAAACCCGCTCAAGTTTCGAAAACCGCTCAGACCGGAGAGTTCGTTGGCAAGGGATCGTTCATTGTTCGAGGCCAACGCCAATGGTTCAAAGACCTCGATGTGCAGATAGGCATTGGTATTGTAGCGATAAACGGTGTGCCACTGCTGATGGGTGGACGACCCGAAACCATCGCTCAAACATGCCAAAGGTATGCAATATTGAGACCTGGATTGACCAAGAAAGAGCAACTCGCCAATCGAATTTACAAGAACACCGGACTTGTTACGGACGATGTTTTGCCTGTGATTCCAGGTGCATCAGACATTGTAGAAGATTATGGAATCTTTTCTCCACCAGCTGCTATCGCAGAAGAAGAGTAAGTCCTGAAATCAGTTAGAACGTCCGCCTTTGAAGCCGCCTTTTGATGGCTTGTTGCTGCGATTGGCTTGACTCTCGCCAAAGCCTTTGCGAGCGTTGTTCGAAGGTTTGTAGGATTGACCTCGTGCTTGGCCTCTGTAGCTTTTTGACTGGCCGCTTGAGCCGCCGCTGGAACGGGTGTCTTGGTTTCCGCCTCGGTTCCCATCTCTGAAGCCTGATCGAGCACCGCCTCCGCCGTCGTTACCGCCATCGCTGTTTCGACCACCGCCACGGTAACCTCCGCCACCGCCGCCGCCACGACCTCCGCCGCCACCGCCACGGTAACCACCGCCGCCGCCACCACGGTAGCCTCCGCCACCGCCGCCGCCGCTGTATCCACCGCGACCGCCGCCGTTGCGTCCGCCACCGTTGCGTTGACTACGATCGCGAGAACGTCGGTCTGCTGCGATGTAGACCACTTCAAATTCTGGAAGCACTGAAAATTCTGGAGGCATAAATTCGACGTGGATGCCGACGTCGCGTTGGATTCGAACGTAAGATTTCTTTTGCGGGCGCTGAACGAGAGAAACGACAACGCCAGATTTACCACCGCGAGCGGTTCGACCGCTTCGATGCTTGTACGCCTTACCGTTTTCTGGAGGGTCATAATGAATCACACAGTTGACGCCTTCAACGTCAATGCCACGCGCAGCGACATCGGTTGCCACGAGTGCCATGCATTCTCCGTGTTGGAAGCGCTGCATGGCCATGTCACGACCGCGCTGGCTTAGTCCACCGTGAAGGGTTTCGATTGCAAGGCCCTCATGGGTCAAATCATCGCCAACTCGGTCAACACCAGCTCGAGTTCGACAGAACACAATCGTTCGGCCACACTTGCGGATGAGTTCTGCAGTGATATCGGGTTTCTTTGAATTTGGCAGCAGCCAGAAATGGTGAGTCATGCTCTCCATGCTGACTTCCTTAGGACCGACTTCAATGGTGACTGGATCGGTTTGATAATCACGAACGAGGTCTGCAACTTCATCATCAAGCGTAGCGCTGAAAAGAATGGTTTGGCGGTCTTTCTTGCACTGGTCGAGGATTTGGCAAACAGGTTCCATGAAACCCATGTCCGCCATTCGGTCTGCTTCGTCGAGCACGACCACTGCAACGTCATCCAGTGACACGGCGCCGCGATCGAGAAGATCGTTTAGGCGGCCCGGGCAAGCAACGAGCACATCAACACCGCGGTCGAGGGCGCGGAATTGCTTCTGGTAAGAGACGCCGCCGTAGATGGCATGGACGTAGAGTTGGAGTTCGTAGGCAAGCGGGTCGAGAACTTTGTAGATTTGTTCTGCCAGTTCTCGAGTTGGTGTGAGGATGAGGGATGTTGGTCGTCGGGGTTCGGCTTCTGCTGTCCTTGACAACAAGGGGAGGCCAAATGCAAGGGTCTTGCCCGAACCTGTTGGAGCACGGCAACAAACGTCCTTGCCAAGCATTCCATCTGGGATGGATTCTGTTTGAACTTCAAACGGTTCAACAATGCCTTGTGCCTTGAGCGCTTTGACCAACGCCGGCTCGATTCCAAGATCACTAAAGGAAACCATACATCCACCCCGTTCATGCCCGCCGTCCGACCCTATTTAGAACCCGCTGTAGAAAAAAATGTCCATTAGGGCGACTCCGGCAAACTTCAAGAGCCCCGAACAAGCATTGCTACGGCGTTTCCTCCGCCGAGGCAAAGGGTGACGATACCGCTTGAGGCCTCAAGCCGACGCATGACGCCGAGCATGGTAATCAGGCAACGTGTACCGCTGGAACCAAGTGGATGACCTAGGCTTATTGCCCCTCCGTGAAGGTTGAAACGGTCGTCTGGAATATTGAGTTCCTGAGCCACTGAACACGATGCCGAAGCAAAGGCCTCATTGTGTTCGAACACATCGATGTCCATCACGTTGAGGTCGTTGCGGTTGAGCAACATCTGAACAGCGGTGATCGGTGCGCTCATGACCCTTGCAGGTTCGACGCCGGTTGTGCAGTAATCTTCCACATAACCAAGCACTTCCCAACCCTGTTGTTGAGCGTAGGCTGCATCAGCGAGCAGAACTGCGCTTGCCCCGTCGTTGAGGGTGCTTGCATTGCCTGCTGTGACTTGGCCGTCTTTCTTGAAAACGGGTCGCAGTCCAGCAAGCGAGGCTTCTGTGGTGCTTGCACGAACACCTTCATCGTGATTAAAATGAATTGGATCGCCTCTGCGCTGTGCGATTTCAATGGCAAACATTTCCCAATCAAACCAGCCGTTTTCTTGGGCGGCCGCAGCTCGTTGCTGACTTCGAGCAGCGTAAGCATCTGAGGCTTCTCGAGTAATGTTGCACTCTTGTGCAATGGTTTCACCCGTGGTCCCCATGTGAACGTCGTTGTACCCGTCCCATAGGCCGTCGTGAATCATTGAATCGACAAGCATGGAATCACCCATCTTCGAACCCTTGCGGTGATTTTGGAGCAAATGTGGAGCGTTTGACATGCTTTCCATGCCACCAGCGATGATCGCTTTGTACTCGCCAGCACGGATGCTGTTTGCTGCCATCATGGCGGCTTTGAGGGAGCTTCCACAGACCTTGTTGATGGTCACGCATGGCGTGGAATAAGGCAGTCCAGCCCCGAGAGCGACTTGTCGTGCAGGGTTTTGGCCAGCACCTGCTTGGAGCACCTGTCCGAAAATTACTTCATCAATGATGCCTGATGTGGTTTGAATACCTGCGCGTTGGCATAATTCCTTGACCGCTAAGACCCCAAGGTCGACTGCTGTGAAGCCTGAAAGGGAGCCCATGAACTTGCCAATTGGCGTCCGAGCGACCGCGCAAATAGCAACCTGAGGTTGAGGCATGGAACCCCCAAGGAGAACTTATTCTTCAATGTGCGCGACTCAAAATCAGCCAAAATGATGGGAGAAGCATTGATGATGAGGAGGTGCTGGCCGGAGTATGGCCAAATTCAAGACCGGATTTAACACCGACCGAGCAGCGAACGAAATGCGAAGCGTCGAAGTTGAAATTGATTTCACTCCAAACGCCCTTGCATCGATCCTCTACCGACAGGGCGACACCGTCATTTTGGCCTGTTGCACCAAAGAATCCCGCTTGCCTGGATGGTTCCCCCGTGATTCAACCAAGGGCTGGGTTCATGCCGAGTATTCCCTTCTCCCAGGATCGACCGACTCAAGATTCCGCCGTGAACGACGTGGAGCAAAAGGACGCACGCAGGAAATCGAGCGCCTCGTTGCTCGTTCGTTGCGAGCCGCTGTTGATTTGGAAGCCCTTGGACCCGTCGCACTCAACGTCGATTGTGATGTCCTCAACGCAGACGGAGGCACCCGATGCGCTTCGATTACCGCAGCAAACATCGCTTTGCGCCTTGCAGTTCGCCGCCTTATTGCTCGTGGCGATTGCTTGCCACTCGACATGCGTCCGACTGAAGACGAACGACGCAATGGATGGACTGCTCCATCGCTTTCGAAGACCGAACAAACCAACCATGAAAACGCAGTTATTCCTCATGATTTGGCTGCTATCTCTGTCGGCTTGATCGATGGAAACGTGTGGCTTGACTTGGATTATATTCTCGACTCAAACGCAGATGTTGATATGAACGTGGTGAAAACCGCTGATGGAAAGTACGTTGAAATCCAAGGAACTGGTGAAGAATCTACCTTTTCTGCGGAAGAACTGGTCGCACTTCTTGCTCAGGCAGACGGTGGATTGGAAGCGCTCTTCGACGCTCAAGTCGCAATTCTTGACGGCATCGAATGAGGCATGATGCTCAGGCGGAAGCCTTGATATGGCAGGGGTCTTCGCAAAGTTGCACGGGTCAGTAGCTTAGTTGGGAGAGCGCGGCACTGAAGATGCCGAGGTCGCTGGTTCAAGTCCGGCCTGACCCACCTCGTCGCACCTTTTGAGCGCTAGCCTTGTGGCTTTACTGGGCCGGAAAAGAGCGGTTTGATTCGTATTGAGTTGAGTTGCCAATCGTTGGGTTCATTTGGTTGAACCTCTTCTGAGAAATATGGGCGGCAGAAGCGATGACACCGGCGCCCATGGTGACGGCTCTGACCATGAAGCCCGGAAAGACAAAGTCATCAAAGAACTCGAGGTCATTCGCAACCGACGAAACGGTGGCTCAGGGCGGAGTTTGCTGGCAAATAAGGAAAATTTCGTCTTGGTTGCTGGTCTTCTCTACACGGTCCTTTACGCCTTGATGATCTTCTCAATGTCGGCTGGCGTGCTTGGTGAATCAACAGCCCTCGACCATGCCGCATCGAAAACCTTCCTCGACATTGGTGGCGAATGTGAAGAGATCACCGACGAGCCTTGGATTCACATGTTCCCGAACGAAGAAACGCATGCGTTCTCTCTGTGGGGCCATAACCTTCCCGAAGGGCATGCTTCGCTTACTTACACTCTAGAAACAACGGATGAAGACACTGCAGCATGGTCAGAAACCAACGCTAGCGTGAAAACGGTGAAAATGAAAGGCACCTCTGGTACAGGCCGAGCCTATTGGGAAGCATCGTACGCAGACTTGAACGAAGGCCGCTATGATTTGACATTCGACATTGAGGTGTACAACCAATCCGATATAGCCAAC
>DUKM01000013.1:0-591 GCA_013329255.1 Candidatus Poseidoniaceae archaeon
AACCAATTTATTGGCCAAATTACAAAGCATGTGGGCGTGGGATTTCCAGATGAACGCATCCATTACGTGTTGGAAGAAGAGCCTACAGGGGTTGCTGACGCTCTCAATCTTGCCCGAGCGTACAACGAGAATTGTCGGCTCTTAGTTTACTTTTCTGACAACATAACGACCGTCGAACTCGACCAAGACGTGGCCAACTTTGAACAGGCCGAACAGGCCCCGGGGTGCGTTCTTTTGGCTCGAAATGAAAAGAATCCTGAAGCCTTCGGAGTTGCTGTGCTCGATGAGAACGGCGAAGTGGTCGACATCGTTGAGAAACCAAAAAACCCGCCTTCAAACCTTGCCATCGGCGGCATCTACCTGTTTGATGAGCACTTTTGGCCCATGGTCGATGCTGGTGTAAGCAAGCAGGGGAGCAACTTTTCAATCTCTGATGTAACCAGGGCCTATGTGCGCAAAGGCGCAGCTAAATTGCTCACTGTAGGTGAAGAAACATGGGTGGATTGCGGCACACCGGATTCGCTGCTCCAAGCCGCCCTGATGGCCAAAGAAGGCAAGTTGAATCCGCGGCCTTTTAGACCCTAATCATGG
>DUKM01000013.1:939-14953 GCA_013329255.1 Candidatus Poseidoniaceae archaeon
ATGAAGGTCGGAATCATTGGAGCAGGGATGGTCGGCGGGGCCATCGAAGAATGCTTTGGCCATGCGCACGAATTGTTCGTTCACGACCCTGCCCGGGGCACTGAGTTGAGCGACGTCACCGACCACGTCGATTTCGCATACATCGCCGTTCCAACGCCACCTCACCCCGAGACTGGGGCATGCGACACCCGCATCGTTGAAGGGATCCTTGATGCGCTGCCAGATGGGTTTACTGCCGTCATCAAATCGACGGTCGTACCAGGCACGACCGAACTGTACCACGAGCGATATCCACATCTGAAAATCGCCTATTCTCCGGAGTTTTTGGTTGAGCGGCAGCGCCTTGAAGATTTTGCTAACCAAGATTTGCTCGTGTGTGGCACGCATCACGCTGATGTGGCTGAACGGGTGTTTGAACAGCACCGTCAAGCGGGCGTTCTTCGACGCGAAAACCTGTTTCACGTCACGCCAACTCAGGCCGAGTTGGTCAAGTACACAAAGAACACATTCTACGCCATCAAGGTAATTTTTGCCAACCAAATGTACGACATCTGCGAAGCCATGGGTCAAGACTGGTACACCATTCGAGACATGATCACGGCGGAACAAGCACAACCCATCGGCCCTTCGCACCTCGACCCTATCTTTGGGCTGCACCGTGGTTTTGGTGGAAAATGCCTGCCAAAGGATTCGTTGGCGCTCGGGGTTCTTGCGGAAGAGCACGGTGTGAAGTACAACCTCTTTGATGCGATTCAAACCGATAACGCAGCGCTTCGCGGCACCCTCACAGGTAAACCAAGTGACGTAATCACCAACGACGATTGAAGGAATTGGTATGTCAAAACCAACTATTTCTGAAGTTTTACCGCGGGGCACGCTTCAGCGATTTGGTATTGCAGGTGGCTTCAACACCTTCCTTTTCTGGGTGCTCTGGGAGCTGCTGCGGCTTACGCCCCTGTACGGAGATTCCAATGAAACGCTGCTTTGGTCCCTTGCGTGGTTGGGGTCGAGCATCATCGCCCATTTTGTTCACCGTATGTTTACTTTTGATGGACGCAGAAACCTTCGAACGACTGTTCTCGGCGCTGTTTCTGTGTACGCAGTTGGCATGATGGGATCGACCCTCACCTTCGATACGATGTTAACGATGTTCGACCATCTGCCAATTCGACTGTTGTTCTTCATCAACATCGCCGTTTGGGGCCTGTTCACATGGGCGAGCATGCGCTGGCTTGTGTTTGGTTACACCAACATCGAAGAGGAATAATCACACAGCGTGAGTTTCCATCAAACTGAGAGGTACAATTTCTAGCGCCGCTTCATGCGTTGCCTCAAGGTCAAGTGGGCAGCCAGAGCCGGCGTTGAGCGCAGCCAACCAGGTTCGAGCACAAACGCACCAAGAATCTCCTGGCTTGAGACCGGGGAATCCGTGATGGGGGGCGGGTGTAATGAGGTCGTTGCCTTGGCTGCGGGCAAATTCTAGAAACTTCTCGGTGACAACGCAGCATACCGTGTGAGAGCCTCGATCGTTTTCGTCTGTGTTGCATTTTCCGTCCCTGTACCATCCGGTCATAGGGTCGCACGAACAGGTATCGAGGGGTTGGCCAAGCACGTTGAGGCTGGGGAACATACACTGCGCAGCACGCCGATGCACAAGAAGGCTTGTCCGTTTCCAAAGCGGTCAACCAAACAAGCGGCTGATGGGTTCTTGGCGGCGTTGGGTTCTAAGGTGAGGTCGCTCACCGATGATTCATGCTCCCAGATACTGTTCACAAACTTCCACGAGAAGAACGCTATGCTTACGCCCGCTTGCTCGCCTTCATGGCGCGAGTTGACAACGAACTCACCGTCGATGAGATGGCCATGTTTGAACAACGGCTTGGTACGGCTCTTTTGTCTCCAAAGCAGCGACAAATGATTCGCACTGCCCTCAAGACACCGCCTCCACTGGAAGAGTGCTTGGGTGGCTTAGGTCCCGAAGCAGGCCGATTGGCCCTTCGAGACGCAACGCTGATGGCGGCTGCAGATGGCACGGTTGACGAAGACGAACGCGATGTGTTGCAAGCAATTGTCGAACACCTCGGCCTTGCTGATGATTCCGTCGAACGCCTCCTCAACTGGACCGTTAAAGGCACCATGTGGATGCAGGAAGGGTATGACCTGCTCAACACCTTGGCGGAGTGAAGGTCGGTGTACGTCGACCTTACGGTTGATTTTACCCCTGATGAAGTCAAAGGCTACGCACAACTGATGATCATTGTTGCATCCGCTGATGGAGCGCTTGTCAAAGAAGAACTTGCCATCATTGAGGCGTTGATGGGGCGGGCCATGATGCATCCTGAAATGCGCGTGGATTTGAGAAACATGCTCGAAAAACCACCTCAGTTGAATTTGGTGCTCGAACGGCTGACATCGATTGTCCTGAAGGTCGCGCTGCGCGATGCAATTCTCGTCGCCGCCGTTGATGGAGAGTATGATTCGGAGGAGATTAAAATCATCAAGCAAATCGCAAAAGCGGCCGGTGTGAAGAAACCCCAACTTTCCGCTTTGTTTGAATGGGTAAAAGCAGGCTGGGAGTGGCACATCCAGAGTTTTGACCATCTCGGCTTAGTTTGATTTTATCTGCCTAATCTGCCATTTTAGGGCCCTCTTCACAAGGGTCACATTCAAACCAATCGGACCAACCGGCAAGGTTGGGTGGGGTTATGCAAAGCGGAGTTAGCGGCTGGTATGCACGATTGGATCGATGCCTTGAAAATCGACCAGAACAGATTGAAATCTGGCTCCAAGCATGGGAACAATCCCTCCGAGTTCACCAACCCATAGCGGCGCTTCTTCCCGAAGACTGGCCGACCCTTCCAGCAAACCTTCTCACAGACCCGGGGCATGTGCTCGATCACCTTCTCGCCCGCCATGATGCCGAGACCGATGGGCGCTCTCCTCGAGGTGCCCATCCTACACCGCCTCGTCTGGCGGATGCTGTGATCGCCTCTGAATTGCTTGAAAGCCTCACTCGGCCAAAGACGCCTGTGAAATCTTCGACCATGCACCTAAGCAACCTCCCTCCCGGTTTCCGACAGCACATCGAGAAACTGAACCTCCCACAGCACAGCCAGGAAACGGAAATCGATGATGAAGTGGAACTGAAGCGTGTTGAAGCAGGACGCCGAACCTTGAGCGGTATTCCGTTGCCGATCGCTGACACATCGTGTGGCGGTGGTATCTTCCATGCGCGCCTCATTCGCCGCCATTCTGAACACCATGAAGACAGCACAGATGAACGTCGAATCAAAGACACGCGATTGTTGCTCGCCGCATTCCAGTTGCTCGATGTCGATGCCCTTGTCGTCGCCTCAACCCGCCGCAGATTGTTGCTTGAATGCATTCGTTTTGGCCTCGTGAGTCTGAAGGCAGATAAGCCTGGATGCTTGGCTCGAAAGGAAGCGGAAATGTTGCTCGAAAAGGCGGTCCAACAGGGCGACACTCTCCAAGGCGAATGGCCGTGGACAGCGGAACCTCAGCTTGTGGTCACCAACCCCCCATGGCTGCGAATCAAGGACCGTTTCCGAGGCATGGAAGACGGGAGCAAATTGCGCAGGGAACTTGGCGAACATCTGCGCGCCCTCACTGACAACGGTAAGCCACGCTTCTCAACCATGAGAGGAAACGTCAACCTCTACCGCTTGTTCATCGAGCGCAGTTTGCAAATCCTCGAACAAGGCGGTCGGCTTCGATTGATTGCACCTGATAGCATCCTACGAGAACAATCCTCGCATCCGTTGCGCACACTGCTCGTTCAAGAACACGGATGGTCCGACATTTGGGCTATTGAAGAAGCAAACCACCTCTTCCCTGGCATGACACAAGGCGTGGCCGTGTTGGGCATTACTGCTAAAATGGCTGTCGATCAGTTGTTGATGCACGGTCCAATCAGTCGGGCAGATTTGCGCCGTGACCAAAGAGGACTCTCCAACAGGGTGCCCTCGTTTGAGATGGCCCCCGAGCGTTGGGTCGCTTGGGCCAAAGACACTTGGGCCATACCTCGACTTCCTCGAGACCGCATCGAGCGCAAGCAAACCCTTGCTGTGTTGGACCGACTCGCACTGCTTCCTCGCCTAGGCGATGAGCAGCACGCCTTGGCAACGAACGGTCACACCGTGCGGGTTCGTGTTGGTGAAATCGACCAGACTGCACATTCAAAGAGCATTGAAACATGGACGAAAGGGCGCACATCAAGACCATTTATTCGCGGCGTTCACTTTTCTGAAGACTCCGATGGTGGAGTTTTCGTGCGCCATCCGGCCTTCCGAACTGACATTCCTTCGAGGGCTAATGAGCGTCAACTCGCCATGTGGTGCGGTGCTACAGAACCGAAATTTGGACCTCGACTTGCGTGTCAAGCGATCGTTAACGCTCACCAAGAGCGACGCTTGCGTTGGGCCGTCATCCCAGCGGGATGCGTGTTGGGCAACAGCGTGAACCACATCGAGCTTCACCCCGAAATCCAAGACCGTTTGATCACCCTTCATGGCTCACTCGAAACTGCTCTGCTGTGGATGTGTAATTTGTTGAACGATGAAGACCTTGATGAATGGGCTCGAGCTTGGTCTGCGAACAACAACGTCAACAACTATGAATTGGAAATGCTGCCGCTCGATGTGAACAGTGAAATTCCGGAATTAGTGCCCCTTATTCGATAATCCGACAATTTCTGGCCGGATTTCTCCGGGTATCTAAGCGCACGATGCAGGGAACATGAGGAAAATGGTTTATCTATGACAAGCGGCTGCATGGAACATTAGGGTTTAGCCTAGGTGATATTGTGGGCGTTCATCCAAAGATTGGTATCACCGGCTTACCGCGCAGCGGGAAATCCGCTGTGATGGAAAAAGTTCTCAAAATGCTCGTTGACGAGCGTAAGCGAGAAATCCTCCTCCGAGGAAGCCTCTCTGATGCACCGATCATCGGTGGCATGCAAACACTTCCGATCATGGATGGAAGTGAACGACTCGGCTACAAGGTGATCAACATCGTCACTAAGGAAGAGGCCATTATGGCTCACAAAAACATCGATTCAAGGTTGCGAGTGCTTGGTTACGGCATTGATATTGAAGCGCTTGAACGCGTTGCAATTCCTGCCATTGAATACGCACGTGATGAATGCGAAGTGCTTGTCATCGATGAAATTGGAAAGTTTGCTGTCGAAAGTGAGAACTTTGTCAACGTGGTTCGAAGTGCATTAGAAGTGGACAAACCGACCTTGCTGACCCTTCACAAAAAGAGCCGGCACCCGCTGCTTCAAGACATTCGTCGACGCGACGATGGTCGCATCCTCGAAGTGACGCCTGTGAACCGAGCGTTGTTGCCTTACAAGATTCACAAGTTGATGCGAGAAACCTACTGAAGTTTCACACGCACACGTTATCATCGAGCCGCTGGTTTCATCCGTACCTGTCCGCAGGACATAGCATGGCCAATCCAGGGGATGCTGCATCCAAGTTGTTGCTCGGCACCGGGATTGGATTGTTGTTGATTGCTGGCTTCGGCTTGATTGAACAACGAATGAGTGTGGATGAACTCAGCCTTGGCTGGCTTTTTGTTCTTCTCGGGCTGATTTTTCTCGGGCTTGGAAAAACCCTCGACAGCAATTCAGGCCCCCTCTCACAAGCCTTTCCAGATGAAACGGCTGAGCAGCTTGCAGTGCGCGTCCGAAACGACATCAACACCTCGATTAAAGATGCAAGCGTTGGATCTGCTTGGGCTGAACTTGAAGCGAACGTGCTTGAACAAGAGTTGTCTCAAGAGGAATGAGCGCTTCTTCTCCTTTGTTTTTGTAATTCCCAAAGAGCGGTGGCTTCATCTAAGGCAGGCCCGTCGACTGTATTGGGTGGAAAGACATGAGTCAAATTCCTGAAGAACTGTATTACACAAAAGAACACGAATGGATGCGCGTTGAAGGGGATGAAATCGTCATCGGCATTACCGATCACGCACAAGATGCTTTGACCGACATCGTCTACATTGAACTGCCCGGAGAGGGCGAAGTTATGGAAGAAATGGGTGAATTTGCAATTGTCGAATCGGTCAAATCTGCCTCTCCTATTTTTGCTCCGCTAGCGGGCACCGTCGTTGCAGTCAATGAAGCACTGGAAGACGCTCCCGAATTGATGAACAGCGATCCATACGGCGAAGGCTGGATTGTTCGAATGAAGTTGGATGCTCCTGAGGCAATCACCACTCTGATGAGCGCTGCAGACTACAAGGCTGAAATTGGCGAGTGAACCCTTTGACGACCGGGCCGTGGACCATCTACGTCGATGGTTCGTGCTTAGGCAATCAAAACGTTGACGCCGATACTCCGGCCGCATGGGCTGTTGTTGTTGTCAGCGGCGATAATGGACTTGGCAGAGGCAATGGTTCGCTGGTCGAAGAGTTCGCTGGACACGTAATCACTCAGGCTGGCGCTGCTAATTTTATTGGAGCTGAAGTCGGTTCCAACAACACTGCGGAATTGACCGCCATTGCTGAAGCCCTGCGGTGGCTGCTGACCGAGGGTGGAGGCGATGAAGCGATCATCCGAGCCGATTCTCAATACGCTGGCAACCTCGCGTCGGGTGCTTGGAAAGCGAAAGCAAACCGAGCGTTAGTTGCCCATGTTCAAGAATTATGGACTGCAGTGAGTGCCTTGCGCCCGTTGTCGTGGGAACATGTGCGCGCCCATCGAGGGCACCGTTGGAACGAACGCGCTGATCACTTGGCACTTCGCAAAGCACAGAACGAAAACCCAGCACCGCTGTCGTTTTGGAAACCCGGTCAGCGTTGAGCGAGCCGTTGTTCCAACCACGCTCTGAAATCGGAATCCATATCTTGTCGTCGAAGAGCGTGGTCCACTTGAGCTTTCAACCAAGGAAGGGGTTTGCCTGAATCATACCATTGGTAACCGTTCAATTCCACGCCGTACATGCCGCCGTTGTCCATCCAATGTTGTTGAAGAGCGATGGATTGTAACTCTCCATGGGTTTCGACATTATACTTCTCAAGCAACGCTGAAGCGTCGGACGTGAACACATACCGCCCGCACAACACAAGGTTGGAGGGCGCATCATTGACTGGTGGCTTTTCGACAATTTCAACAATCTTCGAGCCCTCAAGGCGCACCACGCCGTAATTGCACACCTCGTCAGCCTCAACGGGAAGCAAAGCCGCGCAAGGGCGACCGTGTTGTTCGAAAGCGGCGACAAGGGTTGCGCTTGCATTTGAGGGGACAAAGTTGTCAAGTGTTGCGTGGGTGTCAATCAGTAAATTATCACCAAGCAAGACGAGAAAAGGACCGTTGATTGCATGAAGGGCGCTCTGGATGGCGTTGCCCAACCCAAGTGGAGTTTGTTGAACATGGATGTGAACTTCGACGTCTGCGAAAGGGGCAAGAAGTGTGGCGTCAAGATCTGGACGCTTCTCCTTGAGCCACGAGTGATCGCCAAGAAGATTTGAGAGGTCCTTGCGCGGTGAAGTCACAATGTGCAACCTTTCGACACCGGCTGCCTTTGCTTCTCGGGCAAGATGAACGAGGGCCGGAACGTCGACGAGTGGAAGCGCTTCTTTGGGGACCGAGGCGCTGGTTGGGAGCATTCTGGTGCCGAGGCCCCCTGCTACCAAAAGCGCATCTTGAATTGCCGCCATATCGGGTGGGTGGGTGGCACAGGCTTTCAAGCGTGGCCCTCCTGCGTTGAGTCATGGAGCGGACTCACCCCTGGCACTGGCTCGCCGGACTCGGAGTTCTTGGTGTCGCACAGGGTTTTCTCGACGTGGCTCCTCCTGGGCCCTGGGATTCAGCCTCGTTTACTCGCGGTGTGCTCGGCCTGTGCGGTATGGTTTGTCTTTACTTGGCTTGGTTCAGGTATACGTTTGACATCAATGGCGTGGCGCCAACGATGGACCGGTGGAAGGCCCCTGACAAGAGTTGGCCTCTCGTGATTGGTTTTGGTGTTGGATGCATGCTTGCTGTGAACCTCGCAGCGTGGCTTGGAATGGATGCGCACCTACCGGAACCTACCGGATTGCTCGTGATGCTTGTTGGAAGCTTAGCGGTGCTCAATGGAACATACGTCGGCCTTGTGGTGCGAGGTCCGTTTCGAATTGAAGAAGAGGAATGACTTCAATCAAGGAAACCAAGTTCTTGATCGATTTCTCCTTCTCCGTTGATGTCGCCGTCCAATAGATTCTCCACTGGAGGGCGCTCTGGAATGGTCGGTTGCTCCGCCTCTCCTGCGAGGTAAGCTTGCCAAGCAGCCAAGCGTTCTGGTCGGCGCAAAGCGAGCGGCGCCCACAGCGGTTCTAGATCGCATCCCTGCTCAATAAAATCCGCCAATCGGGCAGCAAAGTGATCGGGGGCAACCTCTTCCATTCGCATCAACAATTCGCGCATCCTTGATCGGACAACCTCGTCGCCGTCGACCCAGAGCATGGGCAGAAGTCGACGCTTGTCGTCGGGGAATTGTTCGAGGTAGTCGCGCAAGAAGGGGACTAGGTTGCGGCGCACAACCGGCAGTGGGTGGTTTGACAGTTCGGCCATGGTGTCTGCCCAACGTTCGACATCGAGGAAGCGGAGATCGCCTACGGTTGAGCTGGCGGCCGCCAAAACGCCCTCGTCTTCGTCCTTGAGCATGGCTTCAAGGAACGGTACTGCGTCCCATGTCAACCGTCTGAACAGTCGAGTCAGCACATCAGCCATGCCCCTGCGAATCAGCAGTTCTGTTCGAGTATGGAGGCGTTGAGCGAGTGCAAGACCTGCATCCCTGTCGTATTCGATGGCCTTGGCCAGGCACAAGCAAACGCGGGAAGCAACTTCTTGTTCAGGATCAAGCGCTCGGCGCATGAGGATTTGATCAATGTGCAAGGGCTCGACGAGGTTGGGGCGTTCAAGTAAAAGACGCGCCCATTCCATCAACAGCAAACGGCGTTCAAGTGAGCCGTTTTCAAGACGGGTCAACAACCAAATTGCTGCATTGACACCAACGTCATGGGCGACAACACCCCCTTGGCGTGGCAACATGGCATGAGGGTTCCACTCCATCTGGTGCGGTCCTGCGTCGGGTTGGGTGTGCCAGGTGCCTGGGCGTTCTGCAAGAGCGATGGATTCGACCAGATGGTACCCTTGGTGCACCGATTGACCGCGCGGTTCAACAGCAAGCCCGTCGACAAGAGCTATAGCAAGCCACCAGCGATCAACGTTCGGTGCTTGTTGGTCAAAAGCCTGAGCCAACCAGTCGGTGGCAATAGCGAACAACAGTCGCTCAGCAACTTGAGGCACGCGCTTGTTGAGCCAGCGCTCATGGACTTCATACGGGTCGTCGCTGAGGTTCATCCGATGAGGGACAATCAGGTCGACAACGGTGTTGAGGTTGCGTTCAAACATGCCTCGGTCGACCTGAAGAAGCCCCACGCCTTGCTCAATGATTGTTTGAGGGGAGCTTGGTGGGCGAGCTGGGAAGTCTGGATCTGAAATTGGAGGGGCTGGCAAGGGCCATGATTGCGTACCGCGTTCCAATGCGGCAACAAGCCCTTTTTCCACCGCCGCATAGGCGGATTCAGACAAGCGATTACGCGGTTTACTCATGACTCAGCCTCCAGGTTATGGTGGTGTGCATTTGCCTCAAATATCGAGTTCGATGTTCAGGTTCTGAATCAGTTCCTTGTATCGGTTTCGAATGGTGACTTCAGTCACGCCTGCCACTTCTGCAACTTCTCGCTGAGTGCGGCGCTTTCCGCACAGCACTGAAGCGATGTAGATGATTGAGGCTGCGATTCCAGTTGGACCGCGACCGCTCGTAAGTTCCTTTTCTTGAGCTGCCTTGATCAGTTCGTATGCCTTTGCTTCCACTTCAGCATCCAATCCAAGACCAGAGCAGAATCTGGAGATGTAATCTTCAGGACCAGTTGGCATGATTTTCATCTTCAATTCACGGACCATAAATCGGTAGGTTCGGCCGATTTCTTTACGCCCGGTTCTCGATGCTTGCCCAATTTCGTCAAGGGTACGAGGCACGCCACATTGGCGGCAAGCAGCGTACAGCGATGCTGCAGCGACGCCTTCGATTGAACGGCCTCGGATGAGGCGCTTGTCGACGGCTTTCTTGTAATTCACAGCGGCTGCTTCACGAACAGATTTTGGTAATTCGAGGCGGCTTGCCATCCGATCAAGTTCGGCCAAAGCCATAGCGAGGTTGCGCTCGGTTGCGTTGCTCACACGGCTTCGCTTCTGCCACTTCCTCATTCGGTAGAATTGAGATCTGTAACGGGAATTGATGGTTTTTCCAGAATAGTCTTTGTTTTGCCAATCGATGTCAGTGGACAATCCTTTGTCGTGGAGCATGACGGTCATTGGTGCACCGGTTCGGGCCCGTTGATCGCCTTGTTCTGGCGAGAACACTCGCCATTCTGCGCCCTGGTCGATGACGTTGTCTTCCAACACCAATCCACAGTCTTCGCAGACCACTTCACCGCGAGTCTCATCGCGGGTTAAACTACGACTTCCGCAGTCGCCACACTTCACAATATCATCTATTTGCTGTTCATCCGCCATATGTATCCCTCATTTTGTTCCCTTGCCGAGCCCAATGCTCAACTCTTTAGGGAACCTTGATATAGTCGCCTTGACGATTGTATTTAAACTTTGACTGAATTACATTTTCTGCATCGTTTTGATTTTCCCTCAATTGCATCCTAAAAGTGCTGATTTTTACCAAAAAGAGGACTGCTATGCAATTCAAAGCGCATTGTATGCGCCCGAACCGATTATATCCGCTTGGCTCATGAAAGGATTTGAGGGGGATACATGCGAACAGATTGGCCCCCTCAAAAAGTCGCTTTATCTCCAGAAAAGCGGGTTTTATTCCTGACCAAGGACCTCGACCTCATCAAGCAACAACTGTATGATGGTTTGGATCTGAGAATGGAAGATCTGACCGTTGACGATCTTTTGGATGACATCAACACCGACGTCATGACTCCGGCGTGGGTTTGTTTCGATCACGACCCAGCGGAAATTGCCAAAAACGCATACGCTGGCTTGATGCATAATGGACTGAGGGTCTTTAACGAAAACGCACTCAAGAACGGAAACTTCGAAGTCATCGTTTCTGGCCAGCGAAAAGGAACGGGATCTTCCAGAGAAACCGCAGCTCAGTGCGAACGCTGGGCTGGAATCAACATCGTGATCGCCGCATCATTCGCTCCGATACACGAACGCAACAACATCAATTTGGGCCAACTGATGGGCGACCACGCCATGCTTGAACGTCTACAAAATGGAGAAGAGATCCCATTGGATTCGTTCACCACTCAATACGATGATGTCACTCAAATTATCCTGGAAAAAGGCGGCTTATTCCCGTTTGCAAAAGCGCTCAAAACCGGTGAGATCGAACTGCCCCCGATGGACACTCCGCCACGCCCAATGACCATGGCTGAGAAAATCATTGCTCGGAACTTGGTCGGCCAAGCTGAAGGTCAATGCGTCAAACCCGACGACCCAGTGATCGCTCAAGTTCAAGGTGGGTATTCTCACGAATTCACCACGGCACAGGTTCACACATTCCTCGGTGAAGAGTACGGTGAAGGTTACACGCTGCCCAACCCAAGCAAATTTGCCGTGTTTGAAGACCACCTGCTCTATGCGCATCACAATCCAAAGTTTGTTCCTTTCATGGACAAGGTTCAGACCTTGCGAGATTTGCAAGTCGCTTTCCAAAAGCACACTGGCGTACGGGATTATTCAGCCAAAGATGGCGTTTCCCCTGGTATTTGCCACCAAGTTGCACGTGAGGAATTTATCGAAGTTGGAGATTTCATTCAAGCCACTGACTCTCACACCTGCATGGGTGGCGCCTCAAACGCCCTTACATGGGGTGTTGGTGCTACAGAATACTCCAACCTTGTCAGCGCTGGATTTACATTTGTCAAGGTCCCAGAATCAATACGGTTCGAACTTGTTGGCACCCTCGAAGACGGCTGCACGGCAAAGGACGTCATCTTGTACATCTTAGCAGACCACGCTCGCGAGGAATTAACCCTCAATCGAAGCATGGAATTCGGCGGCTCTGGACTTGCAAGTCTGTCGGTCGATGAGCGCGCTACATTGTGCAACATGGCCACTGAATGCTCGGGCCGAACCGGTATTTGCGAGGCAGATGAACTGCTGTTCGATTGGATGCTCAGAGCCCAACCACACCTCGACAGAGCAACCCAGAAATCCCTCGCAGTCGCACCCGATGAAGGTGCAGAATACACGGGCGGGGTTCACGTCATCAACCTCCACGAGATCAAACCAATGGTCGCTCATCCAGGCAACCCTGACGAAGGCATTCCAAGCGACCCAACCAACGGCGCAGACATTGCCGATATCGGACAAGTCACGATCGACATCGCTTACGGTGGATCATGCACCGCTGGCAAAGAGGACGACATCGCCTATTACGCGCAAGTGTGCCAGGCTGCAGAAGACGCAGGTTTGGTGGTCAAAGATGGCGTCGAATTCTTCATTCAATACGGCTCGGGACCCGTAAAACAGTTGGCGGTTACAAAGGGCTGGCACGATTTGTTTGGTCGAGTTGGTGTCAAGCTGATCGACCCTGGCTGTGGCGCATGCATTGGTGCTGGGCCGGGCGTCTCAATTACGCCTGAACAAGTCACTGTTTCAGCGATCAATCGGAACTTCCAAGGGCGATCTGGGCCAGGCAAACTGTACTTAGCCAGCCCATTGACTGTGGCTGCATCTGCGTTCACCGGCGTGATCACGTCGTGGCATGATGGACTGTTTGCTTGAGCAGCTCGTACTCACCGGTGAACTTGATTTAAGACAGTTCAAACGTCGATTTTGCTAACTTTTTAGCAGCATCTAAACCATCAATGCATGCCAAATAATCACCGTTGGGTATACTGCTGTTGCTGTCTGACATGAGGTTACCATTGAGATCAATTATCTGATAGTCAAAATTGAACAGAATCTCGAAAACTTCTCTGGAAGTGCGTTGAATTGAGTTGAGTATAGTGTCTTGAAGTTCGAATAAAATATAGTTGACTTTCTTATCACTCAGTAAGTTAGTTGCGCCATTGAGAACGTCTGCCTCAAATCCTTCTACATCTATTTTCATAAAATTAATATTCGTAATATTGAGTTCTTCAAATACATCGTCCAATCTGCGTACATTCACATCCATTTTACCAATTGTAGGGCTATTATCAACGTCGCCTAATGAGTGGTGCCCATGAAATCCTTTGATGTGCAATTGCATCTTTGATTCCTTTTCGCCCAATGCAATATCATACAGAGTTAGGTTTTCGATCTTCCGTAATTCCTTTTGGGATTTAATTGTAGAAATATTGTCTGGATGAGGTTCAAAAGCATAAACATGCTTCGATCTATTTGCAAACCAATTGGCGGTAATACCCATATTTGCCCCAATATCAAATACGATGTCTTGTTTTGAAATGAGTGGTTCTATTCGATCTAACCACGGCACTGCATCACAAACTTTACCACTTTCAAGAGTCCAATTCAACCTCTCACCATAATTTAGAACACGCATTAATCCTCTTTCTTTATCATGAACGAAAAGCTCTAAATTACTATTTGCGATTTTACGGTCTAATATCGGATATAAAATAAAACGGTCAAAAAGACGCCCTGGCGTTCTTAACCCGTACAATAAAGCACGAATTGGGAAACTTTGTTTCTTGTTAACATTTGAAATTGTTAAGCCCCCAATAAAGAAAGGCATAGGCTACTTGTTTATCAGTGCGTCCTAGAATAAATTATTCTCTCGATCTTAAAGGTAGGCAGGGTACTGGGGGGCTGAACACCCATTGTACTTGCCCATAATCTCATGAGGGTTTGAGAGAACTCTTACGATTTCGTGGAAAGGATATGTCGTTTCTTTGTATTCTGTTGGGACTCAAAGAGAGCCATCTGCTCGATTGAGCACCCATTCAAACATCGATTCAAGACTGGGCTGAA
>DUKM01000106.1:0-12813 GCA_013329255.1 Candidatus Poseidoniaceae archaeon
CGTGTCCCAATCAATGTAGAATTCCGGTTGTTGGATGAAGACTTCTTGGATCGGTCCGGCTATGATGTTGACGTTGTGCGTATCGTTTGAACGCTCAAGTTCTCCTGCTGGATCAACATAGAACGACATGTTCGACCAAGAGGCTGGCAGCGCCAGCCCTCCAGTAACTGGCGGGTTGTTGTAAGTGAGCAACCATTCGACCGTGTCGTTGGCAAACGCCATGTCAGCAAGGTGAGTGAAGTTGGAGGAAGGAAGAACAACGGTTTCTGTCGGATGGACTTCAGCAATGTGAGCGTAAGCGGTACCGGTGTAGAAATCATTGGTGTATTGGCGCCAGCGTTGAGTGGCGTCAAGGTCGACAACCCCCGTGGTGTTGTTGGCCCAAAAGACGACCTCAGAGGCGATCAAGTCGTCGGTGGGGTCGAAGGGGTCAAAGGGTGAGCCTAGGCAGTTGATCACCCAGAACTCTTGTGTGCATTCCAATCCATCGATCATGCCACCGCCATCGGTGTCAGGGTTGGTCCAATCAGTCCCGGTCAAGTTTTCAATGGCGTCTGGAATGGTGTCGCCATCAAAGTCAGACGGCAAGAGGTCATCGGATGGATCGTTTTCGGGGTTGGTCCCGTCGAAGTACTCGTCTCGATCGCTCACGCCACCAGAGTCGGTATCGACTTGAGTGTCGTCGGTCACCCATGCATCGGTTGAACCGTTGGTGATACCGATGTACACAAGATCGCAGCCCGTGCTGGTTTCGAAGTAATTGTTCAAACCGTCAAGATCGTCGTCAAGCAAGTTTGTGCACGGTTCGTTTGGATCGGTGTTGGCAAACACTTCTTCGAAATCGTTTGCACCGTCCCCGTCGCTGTCCACCAAAGTCGGGTTCGAAAACCAGCCAAAGGTGCCGAGCAGCTCTTGCCAATCAGCAAGCCCATCGCCATCGCTGTCGGTGTAATCATCGTCACAGTAAGAGCGGGTTGAACCGATTGTTCCATCGGTGGTTGCTGCGGTGTGGCAGAACGAACCGTTTCGGTTGGAGACTTGAGTTGCGCTGCCCGGAGCGCTTGAGACGCCCTGAATAACATTGTTGACAACCGTCGCATAGGCAAACGACGTCCATGTCCCAGAGATGTTGAACCAGCCAACACCCCCTGCAGGGTTGAAACCGGTCCCGTTGACCACTTCCAGTTGTCCGTTTCCATTGTTCCAAGTGACAATTGTAGTTTCAAAGTTCACAATCGAATCACAAGGATCTGTACCGTGTGAAACGTTGCGCTCGTCTCCGTCGTTAATCCCGCCGAAATCGGTATCTGCAACATCCCAAAGGGTGCATGAAAGGTTCTCCTCCCAATTTTGAATGCCATCGTTGTCTTCATCCCCGGAATCTTCTCGCCGGGTGGGGTCTGTTTCGCCTGCGTCGACGACACCGTTGGAGTTGAGGTCTTCTTCACCGTCATCGAATGCGTCTCCGTCGGTGTTGTTATTGCGTGGGTCAGAAGAGAGGGCTGGATTGCCGTACTGTCCAAAGACTTCGACGCCATCGTTGATGCCATCGCTGTCGGTGTCAGAAGACGTTGGATCGGTTAGCAACGTCAATGCTTCATAGGAATCGTTGAGGCCGTCACCGTCGGTGTCAGCGCGCTGTGGGTTGGTCGAGGTGATGCCATCCACTTCTGCAGTGAACGTAGCACAACCACCAGGCCCAACGCCAGTAACGGGGTCGCATGGGGAATAGGTCTCGGTGACCAAGCCGTCAGGACCGTTGCGGAAACAGGGCGAGGCCCCACACATTGTGGTCCATGTTGGATTGATGTATTCGAGGAGGTTGTTGAGTCCGTCACCGTCTGGGTCGCCGTTTGGTCCATCAGCGTTGCTTGGATTTGTGGCGTTGAGTCCGTTTGCTGCTTCCCAGCCGTCATCCATACCATCGCCATCTGTGTCCCAGCCTGCAACGTCTTCATCTTCGATTCCATCGCCGTCGTCGTCGTTGGAGGAACAATCTGCGTCACCGTCGTTGTCCGGGTCTGCTGAATCAACAAAGCCGTCCTTGTCGTCATCGAAGCCGTTGGTGCAAATGTTGCCCACCGGGTCTTCGTCGCAGAGGATCACTGAGCCAGTACCATCGTTGCCGCTGTCGCCGCAACCTGGTCGGTTGTACTGGAGGGCGTTTTCTTCATCCCAGTTGTTGACCGGAACGGTTCCGTTCCACCAAACACCGTTGTCAAGCACACCGCTGGTGCTTGCGACGTCCCAACTGGTTGGTTGGAGGTAGGAGTACTCTTGCAGGTTCGACATACCGTCGCCGTCAGGGTCGCCAACCGCTCCGTCAGCGCCAGTGCTCGAGAGGGGGTCAAGCCCGTATTGCCATTCCCATCCATCGGGCAACCCGTCGTTGTCCGAATCGGGATCGTTTGGCTGGGTGTTCATGAGGTATTCTAGACCGTATGTCAGCCCGTCACCGTCTTGGTCCGATGCAGCAAGTGCATCGTAGGTACCGTACTGAATTGAAGCAAATGTAGAGAGCACCATGAGCGCAACAAGCGCCATGGATTTGACGGTGTTGCGATGCTCTAGAATTTGCCATTGGGAGCGCGGCTTCGAGGAGGATGAAGGCGTACGCATGGTTGTCACAAGGCTTCGGCTGTTTTGATGGCTCATAAGGCAAATGGTACGATGTTCATACAATGCTCTTGTTTCGAGGCATTCAAATCACAACGGAATTCTTTGCTAATGTACCGCAGTGCGGCGAAAAACCATATTATTTCGGGTGACTTGCGTCAAAGAGTGTCAAGTTCGTCCAGAAGTTCAAGATCGTCGTCCTCATCGGCTTCCACAACAGGCTCAGGTGTATCGCTTACGAAGGATTCTGTATCGTATGTTTTCTCTTCAAACATCTCTTCTTCGTCGAAGAAATTTGCTGAGCGTTGACCTCGGCGATACACTGCGAAAACAAACACAGCTGCAAGGCCAATTCCAAGCACCATTGTTTGAGGTTCAGGGTTGACTATTTCGTTGAGAAAGCATGTTGGGCCTTCACAGGCAGTGCTGAAGATGTGCTTGCTGTTCTGGGTGTATTCGCTGTCGTATGGGACTTCTTCATCCATCGGCGTGACCATGAGGTTAAACTCGACTGTTTCCCCATCCTTGAGGTTGTCAGGCGGTGTGATGGCCAATGAGAAGTCCTTGCTGGAATAAGCAGGAAGCGTCAACAGAAGGAAGGTTCCACCGGCTTGGTCGGATGAGGCACGGATGAGCGATGCCCACCCTTCAGGTTCCTCGAGCGTGATCACGACATCAAGCGGCACGTTGTTTTCGTTATCGATGATGAATTCCACCGTTTGGAACTCCCCAGAAGTAAATCGCACCAGAGAACTGCTTGCATCAGTGATGACGAGGCGCCCCGGTTGGACATCTTCTCGAACTTGGATGGTCACTGGCAGGTCAAAATAGCGGGCGTCTTGAGCGTCCACGCCCTCTTCGACCACGCGGACATAGACCGTGTGATTGCCTGCTTCAACGTTGTCTCCGAGGGTGAGGTCCAACTTCAAATCGGCGTATTGGTCGGACTCCAAATACACAACAACAATGTCAGACTCTGATCCGTTAGAGAGTGTGTAATCCCAAGCGGAATAATCAGTGTCAGCGTCCTTGTTGCGATTCAAATCTGCGGGGTTGATGATGCGCCATGTGGTTTGGCCAAGGGTGTCGCTTGAATCGGTGATGCGGAGGTTGTACCACAGCGAGGAACCTGGACTGACAGGACCGACGTTTCCAAGCGTGCCGCTGTCTGAATCTGCTATGACTTCCACGAGTACGCCGAAGGTCCGATGGACGGTAAAGGCGACTTCAGTCAAGAGACTTGAATCGCCTTGGCTCGAGACGGTCAAGCCAACTAGGCCGATGTCTTGAGCCTCCCTTTCCGAAGGTGGGAACACTTCCATGCGAACCGTCAAGATTTGATGGGAACCAATGTCAGGCGTTAGTGAATGAATGCCTTCTTCTTCCAGTTCCATTCCTGTTTCGTTGTCATAGAACTTGTATTGCCAAGCGTCTGGCAGTTGAGTCACTCGCAGACGGAACGCATCGGTTACGAATCCAGAGTTGAACACGTCAACGAAGAAGTCGCCGCTGATGTCCCCTGAGTCGACATAGTGAGAAAGCGTTTCATCATAGGCTTCTTCACGGGTTGAGTCCGCAATTTGCTTTTGGTGTTCATCGTCCTCAAACACTGCAATACGGGGTGGAGAAAGCACTTCTGATTCTTCGATGTCCAACACAATGGTTTCGACTGCGACTTCCACAGTTTGTCCTTCGGTGTTCTCAGCATAGGCACGGGCTTCGATTTCGAGGGTGTTTGGTGCAGAAGTTAGATCGTCATCTGGGACATCGATGCTGAGGATTGGACGAGCAAAAGTACCGCCACCCGACAAGGTGTAGCCGCCGGGTTGATCCCAAACGGGGTCGGACCATGTGGATGGAAGAGAACGGCCGAGTTGGAACACAACCTCGATTTGAGAGGAACTGGCACCTGTGTGTTCGATGAGGAATTCGATGCTTGATGTTTGACCTGGGGCAATCAACACAACATCGGGCTGTGTCTGAGGCAATGTAAGGTACACGTCATGCTCGACAAATTCAATTCCAGCGTGTTCGAACACGAGAACGTGACCTTGCACGTCGCTGATTTCAAGTCGCACAGGGTATTCCCCGGCGGAAATTCCAACGTCATAGGTAAAGGTGTAATTTCCAACCAAACCGTTGTTGTCAAGCTTCAAATCATCGTCGTCAAAGGATTTTGCGAACACGGTGCTGGCACCGTTTGGTGTTCCCATCACCAGGTCAACACCTTCGATGTCATCGCGCCCAAATGCGTCACGGACGTCAACAGAAAATTGCATGGCCCGGAAATCAGGACGGTGGTTTGGTGACCATTCAGTCACTTCAGGGTCGAGGAAGCCGCCCCCTGGACGGTGAACCTTAACGACGGAATTAGCGAGTGCATTCGCTTTCATCTCAAGTTTTGAATAGCCGCTGGTTTGTTCGACATCGCCAAACGCAACATTGACTTCACAATTGTCGCCACCAATGCCGCTGCCACCGTTGCTTTCACAAGAGGCTTGAGCGTCAACGCTCATGCGAAGTTGCTTGCCGTTTGCGACGGTAAAGCCATCAGACGGCACTTCAAAGTCAACGATTTCGATGGTCCAAGCGCAGGAACCGGTACCGAATGTACCACCTGTGCACGGATCGTCGAGGTTGATGGAGACCGAGTCGATTTCAGTATCCCCTGACTTCAACGAGTAGGATACATCTGCCGTCGAGCCTGTTGCTCCCTTGAACTGCAGGTAGATGTTCAGCGTGACTTTGTCCGTGTTGTCTCGCCCATAGATGAGCAGGTCCGAGATCATTTCAGCGCTGCGGAATTCAACACCACCGAGTGCACTCATCTCTTGGTGAGCGCCCGATGGTTCGAGGGTAGTGATCGAACCGTCTCCACCGTTTTCGCTGTCCATTTCCTCGAGGTACAAATCATAGGATTGGCACGCAGAACAAGACGAACCAGCGTTCATGGGTTCGGTTGATTCTTCGAGGACTTCAACCTCGTTTGCATCACCGATTGGGTTTGCGTTCAACGGGACCAAACAGCCGAGCATCAATGTCGCGAGTACGACTGCCAAGAACCGACCGCTGAGGAATGATTGAGAAGTCACCAAGGTGTTCACCGTACCGCCCTGCTCACCCGACTGTTAAACGGTTTTGCATTGTTTGCTCGGGCAAACCCCCTCTACGAGGGGGCTTTAATCGGTTCAGAAATAGAGTGCAGGGGGTGGGATACGAACCCACGAACCCGTACGGGACCGGATCTTAAGCCCGGCGCCTTTGACCACCTCAGCCACCCCTGCAACCCAAGCGAATCGACCACTGGACTTGAAGAAAACCCTTGACTTAATTGATTCAAGGTGCGACGGACCAACCGCCATCAACGTTGATCACTTGGCCCGAGAGGTACTCGGATTGGACGAGAAACATGAGGGCCTTGGCCACATCTTGTGGGGAGCCGCCACGGCCGAGTGGGACCCGTTCGATCACTGAAGCAAAATGTTCGGCTTCCCAAGGTGCCGCCATGATGGCGCCTGGTGCGATGCAGTTGACGCGTATTTCGGGGGCTAAATCCCCTGCAAGGTTCATCATCAATTGGCGCAGGCCAGCCTTGGTCGAAGTGTAATGAGAAAGGCCTTCCCAAGACCGCCCCAGCGAAGTGTCAATCATCCCGATGACACACCCGTTGACCTGCTTCAAGGCAGGCACAAGCGCTTGGGTTAGCATGAATGGAACCTCCAAATGGATGCGGGTGTTTAAGCGCAATTCTTCAAGAGAAACTGACTCGTAGTCATTCGATTTATAGATTGATGCATTGTGGACGAGGACCCCTAATCCATCGACGTTTTGGGCTTCGAGTGCAGTGTGAGTTTGTTCGATCAAATGCGCCAATCCATCATCTGTTGCAAGATCCGCCACGACCACTTCGCCGGAGGCTTCTCCAGTAGGTTTCCTCTTGGATTCGAGAAGTTCGGATGCTTCTTTTTGAGAGGACCGAACATGGACGAGAACGTACCATCCCTCAGCAATCAGGGAGGTGGTGATTTCAGCGCCAATCCTTCGACCACCGCCCGTCACCAAAGCCACACCTTTCGCCATGGTTGTGGCTAAGGCTCATTGGTCATCAATGCTCGTTCACGGCCAAATCCTTGCCGCTGGCCCTAAAATAGGCGACCAACAGGTGATAGGGCCACCACGGCGCACCTTTTTGATGGGCAAGCCGTAGGGTGAAACAACAGGGGTGATGCATTGACAGGTAAACCGCTTCCAATGGCTAAACGACTGCCCCCTGCATCTCGGCCTAAAGCAAAGCGTGAACGCTTGCCCTCTTGGTTCAAAACCGCCTTGCCGTCAGGCGAACAACAGGCTATTTTCAACGCCACCAAAGCGGCCGTCAAAGACAACACCCTTCACACCGTGTGCCAAGAAGCACGCTGCCCGAACATCCATGATTGCTGGGCCAGCGGCGATGCGACGTTCATGATCGCTGGCCAAGAATGCACCCGTGGTTGCCGCTTCTGCGCCGTTGGGACGATCAAAACCCCACCGCCGTTGGACACTGAAGAACCGGAGAACTTGGCCAACGCCGTTGAATCGATGAACCTCCGCCACGCCGTGATCACCGTCGTCAATCGAGACGACCTTGCAGACAGCGGTGCTGACCACTACAAGCAGTGCATTGCAGCGGTTCACGAACGCCAACCCCACGTCACGCTTGAGCTGCTGTGTTCAGACCTCGCTGGCGATCACCAAGCGCTTGGGCACCTGCTCGAAGGAAGCCCACTCTCCGTTTTCGCTCACAACGTCGAATGCGTGCCTCGTTTGGATGCAACCGTTCGAGACCATCGCGCCTCATTCACCCAGTCGCTTGAAATCTTGCGCGAAGCAAAGCAACTCAGACCCGATATCTTGACCAAGTCCTCGGTGATGGTTGGCGTGGGTGAAACGGATGCAGAAATTACAGAAACACTCAGCCTTCTTCGAGAGGCCGGCGTCGATCTGGTCACCATTGGCCAATACCTCGCACCGTCTGATCGTCACCTTACGGTGGATCGCTTCCCTGAACCCGAAATGTACGACGAGTGGGCACAGCACGCCATTCGAATTGGGTTCTCAGGCATCGCCAGTGGACCTCTCGTTCGTTCCTCGTTCAAGGCTGGCCTCTTGTTGAGGAAAACCTTGGATGCAAGCAACACAGAATCAATGCCCGGGGCTTATGTTTACGTTACAAACCAAGCAAACGGTGAACCGGCACACCTTAAGAGCGGTATCGAATGAGGTGAACCAATGACCGAGAGAGTGACAGCCACCACAACGCCGTACACCATCGGGCGGCCTCCGTTCCGACCGGGTGAAGAGGCTGATTTTGGCGGCAAATTCAAGGAACAACCTGGTGACTTGAACCGGCCAGACCCACTCACATGCGGCGCACAAGACACCGTAGCGCACGCCGTTGGTTTGGTGCGAGTGCTTGACGACAACGGCATCGCAAGTGGAGAATGGGATCCAAAGCTCGATGCTGAAACCCTCATTCAAGGCCTTGAATACATGATGCGACTTCGAATTTTTGACGACCGCATGATTAAGATGCAGCGAACTGGAAAACTCTCGTTCTACATGCGATCCTTCGGCGAAGAAGCAATCGCAATCGCACAAACCATGGCGCTAGAAACCCAAGATTGGATATTCCCATCTTATCGACAGCCAGGCGCTCAATTCGTTCGAGGCCGAGACATGGTCAGCATGATTTGTCACTGCATTGGCAACACTGAAGACAACGTCAAGGGCCGCCAAATGCCCGTCCATTACACATGGAAAGAAGGCCGCTTCATCTCGATTTCATCGCCTGTTGGAACGCAATTCTCACAGGCCGTAGGCGTGGCCATGGCCAGCGCATACAAGGGCGATGATGAAGTCTGTATCTCCTGGCTTGGTGACGGAACTTCCGCTCAAGGCGACTACCATTACGCCCTCAACTTTGCATCGACCTTCAAGCCTCCAGTGATCCTCAACGTGGTCAACAACCAGTGGGCCATTTCCACCCACGCCAACCTTGCCACCGGTGGACGTACCTTCGCTGAGCGAGGCTTGGCTTACGACATCCCTTCGATTCGAGTGGATGGCAACGATTTCCTTGCCCTTTACAGCGTCACCAAGTGGGCCCGGGACCGTGGCGCTGCTGGTCTTGGAGCAACCCACATTGAAGTCTACACCTACCGAGCAGGCGCTCACTCATCTTCCGATGACCCCATTGCCTACCGCCCCAATGAAGAGTTCAAGCATTGGCCTGGTGGCGACCCGATTGTGCGCTTGAAAGAGCACCTCATCAAGAACGACATGTGGGACGAAAAGCGAGATGAAGCGCTCGCCCAGAAAATCGATGATGAAGTTATGACTTCATACAAAGCAGCCTGTGAGTTTGGCGATTTAGCAAGCGGGCCTTACCCCCCGGCTTCAACCATTTTTACAGAAGTCTACGAAACCGTGCCTTGGCACGTGCAAGAACAACGCGAGGAACTCGGCAAGTGAGGTGACCATGATGGCAGACATGAACATGATCAAAGCACTCAACTCAGCACTCGAGGTGCAACTCGAGAAGGACCCAAACGTCCTCATTTTTGGCGAGGATGTAGGATACTTCGGTGGCGTTTTCCGCGTCACTGACGGCTTGCAAGCAAAGTTTGGAGAACACCGAGTCTTCGATTCACCGCTTGCAGAAGGTGGCATCGCAGCCATCGCCATGGGCATGGGCCTCAATGGCCTTCGACCCGTAGCAGAGATACAATTTGCAGACTACATTTTCCCAGCTTACGACCAAATTGTCAACGAGATTGCAAAGGTACGCCACCGCTCAGGTGGCGAATTTACCGCACCCCTCACCTTCCGAACACCAGCAGGAGGCGGCATCAAGGGCGGTCACCACCATTCGCAATCGCCCGAAGCACAATTCACCCACACCCCAGGCCTCAAAGTCGTGTACTGCTCGACGCCTTACAACGCCAAGGGTTTGTTGACGGCAGCGATTGAATGCAACGACCCGGTGATTTTCTTTGAACCAAAACGCTGCTATCGAGGACCGTTTTACGGCGACCCTCACAACGTACCAACATGGAGCGGCCATCCTGATGCAGAAGTGCCAGAAGGCCACTATGTCGTTCCGATGGAAGAAGCACGAATTGTTCGTGAAGGTGAAGCATGCACCGTCATCGCATGGGGTACAATGGTGCACGTGTGCGAGCAAGCCATCAAAGACTCCGGCATTGATTGTGAACTGATCGACATGCAAACGCTCGTTCCTTGGGACCGAGACACTGTGGTCAATTCAATCAAGAAAACTGGGCGTTGCGTGATCGTTCACGAAGCGCCTAAGACCAGTGGGTTCGGTGCAGAAATGAGCGCTTCAATCCAAGAACGCTGCTTCTACCATCTTGAAGCACCAATCACTCGAGTGACAGGTTGGGACACACCCTTCCCGCACACCACGGAGTGGGATTACATGCCCAGTCCAGAACGAATTGCAGCAGCAATAAAGAAAACACAGGAGGAATGAATATGGGAACATTTGCATTTAAAATGCCAGATATCGGAGAAGGCGTCGTCGAAGGCGAAGTTGTTGAATGGATGGTCGCCGTTGGTGACGTCGTCAAAGAAGACGACCCAATTCTTTCAGTGATGACCGACAAAGCAACCGTCGAAATCCCTTCACCCGTTGATGGAAAAGTCACCAAAGTGATCGGTGAGGCTGGCGACATTCTCCCCGTTGGCGTTGTGTGCATTGAATTTGAGGTTGAAGGCTCTGGAAACGCATCCGCATCCGAACAAGCACCTGCCAAGACCGAAGCTGCTCCTGCAAAGAAAGAAGCAAAACCTGCTCCAGCCCCTGCACCAGTACCCGTTGCTGCACCTGCACCCGCACCGGTTGCAGCTGCCCCTGTTGCACGTGCCGCAGGCACCAAAGCGCTTGCAAGCCCTGCTGTTCGTCAGCGAGCCCGTGAAGCGAACATCAGCCTCGACCATGTCGCAGGCTCCGGCCCCGCCGGCCGCATCAGCCACGCTGACTTGGACGCTCACATCGCTGGAGGCGCATCCGGTGCAAGCCGAGCCGCACCAGTTGGCGGCCGTGCTCGAGTCGAACTCAACGGCACCGAGACCATGAAGGTCATTGGATTGCGACGAAAGATTGCAGATTCGATGATTGCGTCGTATTCAACCATCCCTCACTTCTCTTACTTTGAAGAAGTGGATGTCACAGCGTTGGAAGAACTCCGTCAACACCTCAACGCAACTCGCCCAGAAGGCGCACCAAAACTCACCTACCTGCCGTTCATCATGCAAGCGCTTGTCAGGGCACTTGCAGAACGCCCAGAATGCAACGCTCTGTACGACGATGAGGCCAATGTGGTCACCCGTCACGAAGCGGTCAACCTCGGCATCGCCACCCAAACAGACCGTGGACTGTTTGTCCCTGTGGTCAAGCACGTCGAAGCCATGGACATCTGGCAGTCTGCCAGCGAAATGGGTCGCGTAACAAGCGCAACACGAGATGGAAAAGCCGGCGTGGAAGACCTTACTGGCTCGACATTCACCATCACCAGCCTCGGTCGCCTCGGTGGCCTTGGCGCAACACCGATCATCAATAAGCCGGAAGTCGGCATCCTTGGTGTTCACAACGCTAAAGATCGAGCCGTTGTACGAAACGGTGCTGTCGTGATTCGAAAAATGATGAACCTCTCTTCATCCTGGGACCACAGAGTGGTTGACGGGCACGACGGGGCTACCTTGGTGCAATTGGTGAAAACCTACCTCGAAAACCCAGCGACCATCTTCATGTGAGGCTTGATTCAAATGGAGACAAAAAAGTGCCAAGTGCTCGTTATCGGTGCCGGACCCGGCGGCTATGTTGCTGCAATCCGTGCAGGCCAACTCGGCCTCTCAACCATCATCGTCGAAGGTGAAAAAGCCGGAGGCACATGCCTCATCCGTGGCTGCATCCCATCGAAGGCCATGATTCACGCAGCTCACAGGTTTCACGACCTTGCTAAGCACGCCAAGAAAGACGGCCACATGGGAATTTCAATTCCAGGACCGGCCGAACTGAACATGGCTGACCTTGTTGGCTGGAAGGAAAACATCGTCACACGGCTCAACAAGGGTGTTGAACACCTCTTGAAGAACGCAGGAGCAGAACTCATCATTGGATGGGCCGAATTCCAAGACGCAAAGACCGTCAAGATCGGTGAAGGAAAAGACGCCATCATCGTTCAGGCGGATCATGTCATCCTCGCCAATGGTTCAGTGCCAATTGAACTTCCGTTCATGCCATACGATGAACACGTTATCTCTTCTCGGGAAGCACTCTCTCTCGAAACCCTTCCAAAGCACGTCGCCATCGTCGGTGGCGGCTATATTGGACTCGAACTTGGCATTACTTTCCGCATGCTTGGCTCTGAAGTCACCGTGGTCGAAGCCATGGACAGCGTGCTGCCCATCTTTGACAAAGAAATTCGACGACCGCTCGAAATCTCCATCAAGAAGCAAAAAATCAAGACGCACTTGGGTGTGTTTGCTAAAGGAACTGAATCGACCAAAGACGGCCGTGTCCAACTCAACTTCATTGACAAGAATGAAAAAGACGAGAAAAAGATGCAGAACATCGTGGTCGACAAGGTCCTGGTTACCGTTGGCCGCAAGCCAAACTCCGCATCCCTTGCACCAACCGGTGTGGCGCTCGATGAGCGTGGTTTCGTCAAGGTCAACGACCGGTGTGAAACCAACATGAAAGGCGTCTATGCAATTGGTGATGTCTGTGATTCCGGCGAAATGTTGGCTCACGTGGCTTCATTCCAAGGCGAGATGGTTGCTGAAATCATTGCTGGAAAGAAGCGAGCCTACGATCCTGTGGCCGTACCAGCAATTGTGTTCACCGAACCTGAAATCGTCTCTGTCGGTTTAACGCCTGAAGAAGCTGAAGCAGCAGGCCATCCAGTCATCATTGGAAAGTTCCCACTGGGCGCCAATGGTCGAGCGCTCACCCAAGAAGCGGAAAAGAGCGCAGGGTTCATCAGAATCTGTGCCCGTGAAGACGATCATCGAATCCTCGGCATTCAAGGGGTTGGAACGCACATCAGCGAACTTGTTGGCGAATGGACACTTGCTCTCGAGATGGGCGCACTGCTCGAAGACATCGCAGGCACCATCCACGCACACCCAACCATG
>DUKM01000106.1:13237-18597 GCA_013329255.1 Candidatus Poseidoniaceae archaeon
TTCGCTCTTTCGGTTCAGCAAAATGCTGAATCCGAAATGTTCCAATCCTCACTCTGTATTCAGGCAGCAGGAGTCGATTTATCGCGCACTAAGAACATGTGAAGAGCGATTCCTACAGGCATCAGCATCACGCCGAAGAACACAGTTGTGGCTGCAACCCAACGTGGGCTGTTTTGCTCGAGGCATCGCTTCCACATCCAATGGGTAACGAAAATATCACCAGCAACCATGTGAGCCCAAGCTGCAGAAGCACCCGGTTTAGAACCCATAATGGCGGCAAGACCCTCGAGAATCCCACCAGGATTGGTGGAATCTTTGGCTAAATCAATGAGACCTTGAGGTTCTGCAACGGTGACGGCCCACCAAATGAGGATTGGTCCGAGGAAGAACCACGGGCCCTGCATCGCTTTTTGTGTGAGTTCGTGATCTGGGAAAACGAGCATTCCAAACCAAAAGGGTCCAACCCACATTGTCGACAAGAAAAATGAGTAATCATAGATATCCATGGCGGTGGTTCAGGCTTTTCACCTATAGTACCTCGTTTTCAGAAAGACACCTAACGGGGCTTGCGCAGGAGTTTGAAGGAAACGAATCATCCCCTTACAATCGAAAAGAAGTGCCTGTGAATGGGGTAGAAATTGCGAATGAAAGCGCAGCCCAAGGCCCCACCCACAGGACTTGTGGTCCTTAGGCAAAGGCCAAACCCGTCGAGGAGATATAAATCTCCAGTTTAGGGAATTCGCCTCACGAACCGCAACTCAAGCAGTCGTCAGGGGTATCGAGGGAACAAGCAATGGCTTCGAGGCTGGAGATTTCTTCAGCACGGTCGGCCAAACCGCCGACGGTTTGATCCTCGGCTTTCTTTGCTTCAACGGTGAATTGGATTGCATCCGCTGCTGCCTTGGTTCGCAAGTAGTACATACCGGTCTTGAGCCCCTGCTTCCATCCGTAGAAGTGCATCGAAGTGACCTTTGCAGGATTGGCATCCACCATGTGGATGTTCATCGATTGGCTTTGGTCAACGTATGCGCCTCGGTCGGCAGCCATGTCCAAGACGTGGCGTTGCTTGATTTCCCAGGTGGTTTTGTACAGTTCCTTGATGTGGTCAGGGATTCCTTCAATTGCTTGGATGGAACCCTTGTGTCGAAGGATTTCGTCCTTCATGCCGATGCTCCACAGGTCAAGAGCAATCAGGTCACGGACAAGGTGCTTATTGAGCACGATGAATTCACCAGAAAGGGTTCGGCGCACGTAGAGGTTGGAAGTGAACGCTTCAAAGCATTCGTTGTTTCCAAGGATCTGCGAGGTTGAAGCTGTTGGCATAGGAGCCAAGAGCAGCGAGTTGCGCATGCCGTGTTCGATGATCTCGCCCTTGAGCGTGGTCCAGTCCCAGCGTCCGCTGTGATCGTTCATGCCCCACAGGTCGAATTGGAGTTCGCCCTTGCTGGCAGGGGAGCCTTGGAAGGTTGAGTAGGCACCTTCAGCCATTGCAGCGTCCTTGGAGGCCGTGCAAGCAGCGAAGTAAAGGGTCTCGAAAATTTCCTTGTTGAGTTTGCGAGCCTCTGGGCTTTCGAACGGCAACTTGAGCAAAGCAAAGGTATCTGCCAAGCCTTGGACACCAAGGCCGATTGGGCGATGGCGCATGTTGGAGTTGCGAGCCTCGGGAACCGGGTAGTAATTGACGTCAATCACACGGTTGAGGTTGCCCGTTGCGTGGTAGGTCACGTCATAGAGCAACGAGTGGTTGAAGGTGTTGTTCTCGAGGTCGACGTACTTGTTGAGGGCGATTGAAGCGAGGTTGCAAACCGCAACTTCGTCCTTTGCCGTGTATTCCATGATCTCGGTGCACAGGTTCGAAGAGCGAATGGTACCGAGGTTCTTTTGATTGGACTTCTCATTTGCAGCATCCTTGTACAGCATGTACGGTGTGCCGGTTTCGATTTGAGATTCGACAACCTTGTCCCAAACGGTTCGAGCAGGCAGGGTTTCACGAGCGAGGCCAGCGGCTTCGTACTTTTCGAAGAGCGCCTTGAACTCTGCACCGTATGCATCTTGGAGACCAGGGCATTCATTCGGGCAGAAGAATGACCAGTCTGCGTTTTGTTCGACGCGTTCCATGAACAAGTCTGGAGTCCACAAAGCGTAAAACAAGTCACGAGCACGAAGTTCTTCCTTACCGTGGTTCTTCTTCAAATCCAAGAAGGCCAGGATATCTGGGTGCCATGGTTCGAGGTAGATCGCAATCGATCCCTTTCGCTTGCCGCCACCTTGGTCGACGTAGCGTGCGGTGTCGTTGAAGACACGCAGCATTGGAACGATACCGTTGCTCTCACCGTTGGTGCCCTTGATGTAAGAGCCCTTGGAACGGACGTGGTGAATGGACAGGCCAATGCCACCTGCAGACTTGGAAATCAAAGCGCACTGCTTGAGGGTGTCATAAATTCCGTCGAGGGAATCGTCTTGCATGGTCAACAAGAAGCACGATGACATCTGGGGCGTAGGTGTGCCAGAATTGAACAGCGTTGGGGTAGCGTGAGTGAAGTAGCCTTGGCTCATCAAATCGTAGGTCTCGAGGGCCTTAGCGATGTTTTCATGATGAATACCAACGGCAACACGCAACAACATGTGCTGTGGGCGTTCTGCGATTTCTCCATTCAGGCGCAACAAGTAAGAGCGCTCAAGGGTTTTGAAACCGAAGTAATCGTAGTTGTGGTCCCTCGTGTAATCGATGTGGTTGTTGAGGATCTCTGCGTTGTCCATAATGATGGCGTACACTTCTTCTGAGATGAGCGGTGCATGCTTGTTGGATTCTGGATCAATGTATTCACGAAGGTCGGTGATGACGTCGGTGAAGGTGTCTTTGGTGGAGCGGTGAAGGTCGTCCACACAAATGCGAGCAGCCAAGCGGCTGTAATCGGGGTGCTGGGATGCAAGAGAAGCGGCCGTCTCTGCTGCAAGTTGATCGAGTTCACGGGTGGTGACCCCGTCGTACAATCCTTCGATGGTCAGCTTGGTGACATGACCCGGGTCAATCCAAACTGGATCCAATCCGTGGGTCAATGTGCGCAACTTCTCGTGAATTGCGTCGAATCGAACGTCTTCGCGTTCTCCTTTCCTGTTTACTACTTGCATGGTCATGTTTTTTCCTCCAGTTCTCAAATTGTGTGATTGCGCAGTATCTTCCCTTCATCGCGTACGGTTCAAAAGTCTTCGTCAACAGAGAAGCGTTGTTGAACGCTTCCAAGCGATGCGTTGTCCATGACACCAGCCTTCTGGTATTCTGCAACTCGCTTTTCGAAGAAGTTGGTCTTGCCTTGCATGGAAATCATTTCCATCCATGGGAAAGGATTGACGACATTGTAGATTTTACTTGCACCAAGCGCAACCAAAAGACGGTCCGCCACAAACTCGATGTATTGTTTCATCAAGATTGAGTTCATGCCAATCAAGGACACAGGGAGGGCGTTTGTGACGAATTCAATCTCGATTTCAACCGCTTCTGCGATGATACGGGTGATCTTTGCAGCACCAGCGCCACGCATGAGTTTGTTGTGCAATAAGCAAGCGAAGTCACAGTGCAGCCCTTCATCTCGAGAAATCAATTCGTTTGAGAAGGTAAGTCCTGGCATCAAACCGCGCTTCTTCAACCAGAAGATGGCACAGAACGAACCGGAGAAAAAGATGCCTTCAACTGCTGCAAAAGCAACAAGTCGCTCAGCAAATGAACCTTGCTTGCGGGACAACCAGCGCATGGCCCATTCGCCCTTTCGCTTCACTGATGGTACAGTTTCAAGCGCCTTGAACAAATGGTCCTTCTCCGCATCGTCCTTGATGTAAGTATCAATCAGAAGCGAGTATGTTTCGGCGTGAATGTTTTCCATCATGATTTGGAAACCATAGAAGCATCGTGCTTCAGCCCAACAGACTTCGTTCGAGAAGTTGATACCGAGGTTCTCGTTGACAATGCCATCGCTGGCTGCAAAGAAGGCGAGAATGTGCTTGAGGAAGTGTCGTTCGTCATTGTTGAGTTGTTTCCAATCCTTAAGGTCTTCAGCCAAATCAATTTCTTCAGCAGTCCAGAAGCATGCCATTTGTTGCTTGTACATTTCCCAGATATCAGAGTGTTCAATCGGGAACAAAACGAACCGATCAAGGTTCTCTTGGAGCATGGGCTCAAGGTGCTCTTGACTCAAGTCTACGTCAAATCCGTCGGTGTTCGCGTTTGTATTGCTGTGTTCGATGACCATTTGCATATCCCCCTCGTTTATTTCACGCGCTGGATTTTATTGGCCTTCCGATACAGCGTATAGTATATCCCCTTGCCAAGCGTGGTGGGAGGTTGGTTTCACGAGGGAATCGGGTAAGCAGAAAAGCGGCGCAGTGTATCATTAAATCAACATTTCACCCACATACTATAAAGGCCGGTTTTGGAATGTAAAATTTACACCTTTCTGGGGACCGTTTCCACTCCACCGACCAAAAAAGTTTCACGGATTTCCAAAAGAGGCCAAACCAGAAATATTTGCTCATTTAGAATATTCAGAACTCACACCCACTTCACAATGCAAAATTTGCGGCGCTTCATGTGTGGTGTTGGAAGAATCTCGCCGGATACCAATACATATGGCCACAGTATTAGGTGAGGGGAGAAGAGTTGATTAAAATCAAAAGACTAAATATATAATTCTCAGTATTAATAATGGAGCCGATAACCCGTCAAAGACGGATTCGTAACTGCAGGGTGACTTAAAATGAATAAAAAAATCTCAGTCTTTCTCGTTCTTTTGTTTTCTGTTAGCACTCTAGCAGGTTGTATCGAGCCTGAGATGGAGGCGGTGGAAGATGAAATCGCAATTTGTACCGAAGGCAATATGCCCGAATGGTCTGTTGGTTGCGCGTTCCCAAGTTTTGATTTAATGGATCAAAACGGAACACATTGGAATGAGTCTGCTGTAAATGAAAGCGGACGCTGGGTTGCCTACTTTTCAGCCTCTTGGTGCACCCATTGCAAGCCAACAATCAATGCCCTTGACGAGTCGATCATGCAAGATCATTTACTCGTCATAAACAAACATGAAAGCAATGACAGCTCAAATATGACCAAATGGCATCTCACGATGGAAGAGGAATTGAATCGCTCGATTAATCGTCCGTTTTTACACGCCCCATCTTTGGCAGCAAATTTGTCAGTGACTTCAATTCCACATGTATTGCTCATCGAGAATAACACCATACTTTCCGCCCGTGTCGGTTTGTGGGACAGTGCTCATGAAATGAGTATGTGGTTCAACGCCACTTCTCCTCAGTCTGGATACACGCAGTCCATGAACATGGATAACATGGAATGATTGAAACAAAAA
>DUKM01000041.1 GCA_013329255.1 Candidatus Poseidoniaceae archaeon
TCTCGACGACAGTTCCTACGACGGAAACTGGTATTTGGGTTCCATGGGATCTGGCTTCAACGATAACAGTTGGAACGCAGCCTATGACTGGCTTGCGGAACAAGACACAGATGAAGCGTATTCCGAACGACCTGCATTTGTTTCTTGGTGGGACTATGGTTTCCAAGCTTTGAATCAAGGCGAACACCCGTCGGTTTCTGACAACTTCCAGTCCGGTATTCCTGCAACAGGGAACATGCTTCTTGCTCAATCACAAGAGGACCTTGTTTCGATGTTCATCTGGCAACTCGCCCAAGGAGACATTGCTTACAACAACGCCAACGTCGGCGAATACACCTTCACAAACGGATTTGAAAGCCGAGTCGCAAAGCACCTTACTGCTTCTCAGATGGAAGAATTCAAGACCATCAACACCGAAGTCGATTTCGACACAATGGAAAACCTAGTCGTGGAAAGCAGCTTCAAGGTGCTCAAGACAAACCGTGACATCGTCATGGCAGAAGGCTACCATCATGTCGATGGAGTCTTTGACACAAGTCAAAAGGTCTACAGAATCTACGATGAAACCGTCCAAATCGAGTGCACTGAAACACTCTCGACCACCTGTCAAGACGGAGACTGGACAGTTCTAACCGAGGCAGAACGAACGTTCACAAACAACATCCGTTCAGCTCAGGACTCTTTGGAAGGAACAACTCATTACGTCATCAACGGGTACTGGTACACTGAAGATATGGTCAGCGAGTTTAGTTCGGTTTCGACCCACATTCACAGAAAAAATGCTCGACTTGCTCTGACCGTTCAACTCATCGACAATGTTCTCGATGACGGACAAATCATTGATTTGTATGACGAACTCATCAACATGGAAGGCTATTATGCCGTTCAAGACTACAACGGTGCTCCTGGTGAACTCGTTGAGCGAGACCACGAAATCCGGTACTTTGCCATCGACAGCCGTCTTTACCCACGCGCTGGTCGCTACACGGCAGATGCAGGATACAACCGTGGACAACCAATGGGTATCTTTGGCGCTCCAACCATCCTCAGTGGCCAAGACATCGGCACATACATGGATGAAGTCTACGAAACCACCCGTGGGGAATTCCAAGACGAGATGACTCGTGAAGAAGTGGATGCTGCAATCACTCAAGATTTCCTCAACCAACAGGCGGGATCAGAAGATGATCCATTGCAAGTTCAAGACGTTCGCGTCGACCACAACCCAGCGTTCTTCAGAACCATGCTTGCCAACACCTATGTTGGCTACGGTGCCTCAACACTCGGCGTCAATGCAGGTTCGTCGAACCCGCAACCTGCTCAGCACTTCGGCCAACAGGGAAGTCCGGGCAGTTCATTGAACCAAGCCCTTCCACTTCCTGGCGCTATGTCGAATCACTTCGTCATCAGCAACTGGTACAGCGAAGACGCTGATATGGGAATTGGAAACACCAACACCTACGTCAAGATCATGAAGTACTACTCTGGTGCAGAAGTCTCTGGACAAGTCGCCATGAGTGACAACGGCCAAGGCCTCTCAGGTGTGCGCTTGCTCGTTGAGCGAGATGCATTCTCCGGCGAAGGCCCAGAGGATCTTGACGGTGACACATACTGGATTCCAATCGGCTTTGTTGACGCAGACGATGAAGGCAAGTGGAGCTTTGATGCTCCTGCTGGCCGTATCCGTGTGTCTGCATTCGCAGGTGTCTATGACCCAACCAATGCTCAAGACAGCATTCGTACAGGTGCCTTTGCTCAAGGCCTTTCTGACATCCTCACCGATGTCAACACCGACCGTCAAATCAACGACATTACCGCCGTTCTCGGCGAAGTCGCCAACATGACCTGGTTGGGTGAGACTCAACTCAACGTCACCGCATCCCAAGCAGACAGATTGTCTGATGTTACCGAATCAATGGACATTGAAGTCCAAAGCAGCGGTGTTTCAGGAATTGTAACTTGGACTGGCGCAGAAGCCTTCAACGGCGACCCGCTTGTTGACACAACCTTTGTCTTGCGCAGTATTTGGTCAATGGCTGAAAACTACACCCTCACGACCACCAACGGTTCCTTCACCTCCGAAGACAGCCGAATCCTCCAAGGAACTGGTGAAGCAACATTCGTCGAAAACGGGACCTTTGAAAGCGAAGGTGTTGCCTTTGCACAAGACTTCACTGGAACATTCACCCGTTCCATTGCTGACAAGCGAACCTACACCAGCAACGGTACATGGAACGGCGTTGGCGAACTTGAAGCCAGTTGGATCGCTAACGAAACGGTCATGGATTGCTATGAAGAGAACGGAACCATCTCAATGCCGACCAACGAAACGGTCTGTAAGAAAGGAACCGTAGGCGACCTCAACACCTACATGCTTGATGGAGAGATCACCGCAAATGGTCGCTTGACCTCACAAGGTGTTTCCACCCTCAAGACTGAACTCGTTAACGCCACATTCGAAGCAACAGGCTCGTTTGAAGGAACTGGAACCCTCAACGGAACGGGTCTTTTCATCGGAAAGGGCCTCTTTGCAGGTTCCATGGTACAACCTGGTTCATTCTACATCACCGGACTTGTTCCTGGCATGTACAACATGATCGCACAGTTGGACAACGGTAAGGAAGTCCTGCTTCCTGCCCCAGTGGATGTTGGGATTTCCCCATCCTATGACTTGGCAATGACCATGCCAGGTTCATTGTTCGAGGACACACTCGAAGACTTCTTCAGCGAAGTCTTTGCCAACGAGACCATTGAACTGATCGATGAAGGGCTGGGCGAAGAATACGCTGTGAACATCATCACCGATGAAAACGGAAGCTTCTCCTACGGACCTCTTGCTCCTGGAGAATACTTCTACCGTGTGGACGTCGACAACGATGGATGGTATGAGGTCAACGAAAGTCTGTTTGTCCGAGACGACTCTGAGAACTTTTCGATGAGCATGGCTGTGCCAGAAATGCACGACGTGACCATCCAACTGATTTCACCTGTTGACGTCGAAACGCAAGCGGCTATGATTGACGTAGCCAACCGTGTTGTGACATTCACCAACGATGATCCATTGATGGGTCCAATCAACGCAACCTCCAATGAAGCCGGTGAACTGTACATTGAATTGCCAATGGGTGCCTACACGGTGTCCGACGATTCTGACGGGCAGTATGTCTTGTTCAGTCACTTTGAATTGGAGACTGAAGACATGATGTTTGACGGTAACTACGCTGTATCCACATGGGTCAACGGCACCATCCGCACCCACATTGATGCTTCCAAATACCAACAATGGCTCGAAGGATCTGATGAAATCAAGTTGCTTGAAAGCGATGCAGCCTCCGGCTTAACCATCGATTTCACCTCTGGAGACCTCTCCTTTAGTACCGTAACTGATGTCGATGGAAACTACAGCATGCGCCTACCAAACGGCCAAGACTTCCACATGACAACCATCAGCCTGTTTTCCACCTACACCGGTGGCCAACTGATTGCACTTGATGGCACCAATGAAATGGACATGGGTCTCATGTACCTTGCACCAGCAACCGCAGTCAATGGTTTCGTGTTCCTTTACGAGAACACATCCCTTTGGGACAACCTTGTTCCTGGCTGGGCGGCTCAGACCCTCATTGCAACAAACGAGGATGGATTGGAATGGCGAACTGAAATTAGCGAAGGTGGCGAATTTGCCTTCTACCTGCTTGACGGTGCTTGGGACTTCAACGCCATCGATGCAGAATTGAACATTGAAGGCGTAGAGAATTTCAACGTCGATGGAGAAAGCGGATCACCGCCTTCGCCGATCGAGTTGTTTGCACAACCTGCACATCAAACCGTAACCCTGAACTTCTTCATGGACACTGGCGATGATGGTTCCTTCGAAAATGGAACGCTCGTGAGCCCTTCGTTCTCGGCTGTGCCATTAAACAACCACGGAACTCAGATGAACTTCACAGCAGACAATTACACCTCACCCGGTGTCATTACAATCATGCTGGAGCCAGGGACTTACTCTGTCGAGTTCAATTTCACAGCACCAAATGAGGAAAATGCAAGCGATTACGCTCTTGCCGGGGTTACAGCCCTCCAACCAATTGTTGTTGGTCTAGAAACCATCGAGGACGACATGGACATGCCTCTGCGCAACGATTACCTCGTCACGGGCGATTTGGTTAATGCCTCTGTAGGCTCCCTGCAAAAGCAGTTCCTCCTCTACGAAGCAGACCAAGACCTTTGGTTCAACATGGAAAGCGATGAGAACGGAACCTTTGCAGCCTACGTGCCTGCTGGTGACTGGATCACCATTGTTGCGCCATTCATCGCCAATGAGAACGCTACAGAAATTCTGCGAGCCCCTCTTACCATCGGCGATGACACATCCTTGAGAACTGGACTTAGTTACACAACCGTAGAAACGGTAGAAGTTACCTTCCAACTCCAAGAAACAGCGAGCGGCAACAACATGTCAAACGTACGTGTGACTGCGGTTAGCCATGACGGATACGGCAATGTGACGCTGACCAAGTCCAACGAAACGGGCATGGTCTCTGAACAAATGATGCCGGGTACATGGAGTCTTTTCCTTAACGAAACGGCCCCACAACGCCACTGGACAATGGACACTTCAGAAGCTTCCTTTAGCACTGAGGATGCAACAAACGGCACCTTAGATTTGGGCGTCGTCAACGCAGATTTGGAAGTCGAAATTGGCGGAAAAATTTACTGGGATCTCAATGAAGACGATGCACCGGGCATCACTGAAGGCATCGAGGGCTTCTTTGTGGAAGTCGTTGGTACCAACACCACCATTGACACCAACGTCACAACAGACGACCTAGGTGTTTGGCGGCTCTTCGTCCCAGTTGACGACACATACCAGGTCACTGTCAGCAAGGAAGGATTTGCAACGGAAACCTACAACGTGAGCAACTCAAGCGCATACCCTGTCGAAAACATCCCTGAATCACATGATCAGAAAGTCATTGCAGGCAACGTTGCCGTTGCCGGTAATGTGACTGACATCAATGATGCGGGCCGTCTTGATGGAGCAACAATCATGCTTTACCCAGCACTCGATACCGTTCGAGTCCCAATCGCCATCAACGGCATACTCTCAGATGGTGTGTTGACTTGGAATGCGGACATCGCACCGGGCGAATGGATTGTTGTTGTGACTCAAGCAGATGCTGATGAGAACGGCGGCGGTGTCGCCGTTGGACTCCTTGATGCAACCATTGCTACAGGAGCAACCCTCGATATGGAAATGTCGCTTGGTGGCTGGGTTGACCTGACCACTGAATGGACAGCATTCAACTTGAGTTCATACCATGCAGGATCTGCTTCAGAGGGTGCCTCGATGATCAATGGCACCGTCGAAGTCGCAGTGACCATCGGAGATGTGGTTTGGAACATGCCGCTCGCTGAAGATGGTACACTCACCTTGTTGTTGCCTGCTGGCGATGTTGACTTCGATTCGGAGTTCATGTCCGTGCAGCACGATGATCTGCTTGACATGGACTACGTCGCTGGGGCCAAAACTTCAGTCGGCGAAGGCCGCTCACCAGTCGGCATGACGTTTACTCGTTCGATCAACTCGGACAGTTCACTCACCATGATTGCAAGCAGCCTCGTCAACGCAACAACCTTTGGCGAAGCAGGAACTGACCTCATGGCCGAACCAAGTGGTGAAGCATACAAGACCATTGAATTTGACTTGGAAGTTGACTATCAAGGAACCGAACTGAACGATGTGTTCACCGTAACTGGTTCGATTGGCGTCGCGCCTGACAGCAGCCTCTGGTCTGTTGAGTTCTTCAACGGAACCGACTGGGTTGAATCCTATGACTTGAACCTCGGAGTTGGCGTTAACGCTACAGACAACAGCGTTGACACAACCGGAACAATCTCTGTTCGTGTGAATGTAGCCAACCAATCCGAGGCGTGGAATCTTGAAGACGCTCACATGGTGAAGGTCCGCATGAGCACCGTCACTGGTGCATCAAGCGAGATCTCCGTCGGTGTGCAGGTTCCTCAATCCTACGGATTTGAATTGAGCGAAGAAGTCACTGAACTTGGAATTGCAGCGGGATCATCTCGCCAATTTACATTCATGCTGACCAACACTGGGAACGGTGACGATGAGTTCACCATCAGCCTTGCAGACAACATTCCAGAAGGCTTCGAAATCACCCCGATGGAATCTAAAGTAACCGTGCCTAAGGACACCAGTCGTTCACAGGCGTTCACAGTCTTCGCCCCAAGCACTTGGGACGGCTCGACCAAGACGGTTCGAGTGACAGTCACCAGCGAGAACGGTGTTGACACTTCGACATTCGATGTTGAATTGAAGGAAGCCATGATTTCCCTTCGGTTCAAGGATGGCGATGTGCAAACGGCAAGCGACACGGATGGTGATACGGAGAACTCGCAACTCAGAATCCCGATCGAAAACTTCGGTTACCTCGATGCTACAGGCAGCGTAATTGTGTACCTCACCTACCAATCAACCGGTGAGTCATTCGACGCTCAAACCATCAGCATACCAGCTCAGTCAACTGTCAATGCAGTGTTTAATGTAGGTGAAATGGCCGTTGGAAGTCAGCGGTTTGAATACCGAGTGGAAGTGGTTGGAGAAGACAGTGAATTTGTTGATCAAGGCATCGAAGACGGTGATTTCTCAGTCGAATACTACGTGGTCTCGGAAGAAACCGACGACACTTGGATTACTATTCTTGTCCTCGCCCTCATTCCGCTCATCCTCTTTGGCGGTGTCAAACTGGTTCGCAGCGGCAGTGGTTCCAAGAAGTTCTGATTGAGAACAACCCATTATACCGCCACCCCTCAAGTAGGGGACAGGCGGAAGCCTTGGTGGTAGCGTTGGAAGAATTAGATCATGTTGAGTTTCTTCCGGAACCGGAAGATTCGAGGATCTTATCAGCCATCGATCCTGCAGCAGTCGGTTTCCAAGGCGCTTGGCGGGCGGAAGTGACAGGATGGGCCCCGCTGCAAGCGGCACCCATACAACGTCGCAGACGCCGACGCGCAGCGGTAACGAACGGTCTTATCTTTGCGATTCTAGGTGTGGCTCTGTTTGCTGCTTGGAACTCCGGATTCCTTCTGGTGGAACTAAGCCTGCCCGATTCAAAATGGGCCAATGAACAAGTTCAGTTGACAGACGCAGCAGAAGATGGTCTGTCTGGCGTTGGTGTTCGGGTCTGCATAGTGGATACGGGCATAGATCTCACGCATGACGCTCTTAGCGGAGTTGAAGTAACATTCAAGGATTTGAGGGGCAACTCTGATTCCCCGGTTGATTACGGATTAATTGCTCATGGGACCCTCATGGCGGGCATCCTTGTTGCCAAAGAACACCAGATTGGTGCAGCACCAGGCATTTCGCTCGGCATCGCAGCTGCCTTAGGTACCGATGAGAACGGTGAAAACAGCGGTGATGAATCAACCGTTGCGCAAGCCATTCGGTGGTGCCATGACACTTTTGAAGCCGACATCATTTCACTTTCCCTCGGCGGAGAACAAAACCTCAATGCTCAACGTGAAGGCGCAACCGCATCTGCTGCACGCCGTGCCGTCGATGCGGGTATCTTTGTTGTAGCTGCAGCAGGAAACGATGGTGGGCCAGGTGACGATGGTTTAGTCTCAGTTCCTGCCAACATACCTCGAGTCATCACCGTAGGCGCTTCGACCATGGACTCTCAAGTATGGGGCAATTCATCCTCGGGTTCTCAAGTGTTTGAAAACGGAGAGCAACGCAACCATCCTCACCAAAAACCCGAAGTTGTGGCACCGGGCGTAGGAATCATCAGTACTGGGAACAACAACGCTTGGTTCTCGAGCAGCGGTACCTCTGATGCCACCGTGTTTGTGACAGCAGCGCTCGCTTTGCTCCTTGAGGCTCATCCCCAATACAAACCCCAACCCGACAGCAATGGTGCGTGCATTGATGCCGTCAAGATGGCGTTGATGAATACAGTCACTCCACTCCATGAAGAAGGCGTTCATGACGACAGTTCCGGTTACGGCGAATTGCAGGCCTTAGATTGGATCAAAGAAGTTGGGTCAACCGCGCCTGATTGTTGAGTTCCATAAGGTTCAATCTTCTCTGGCTAAGTTCCTCTTGTGGGCGTAGTCCACCGTTTGAGGCTCTTTTACGACGATATTTTTGAACTTAATTGATATTAAAAGCCGTATTTGAGTGATACAATGAATAGGGATTGATACAAATAAGCAGGCAACA
>DUKM01000130.1:0-5574 GCA_013329255.1 Candidatus Poseidoniaceae archaeon
ATCCTCTTTGGAAAGTTAGCCAACATCAAAGGCACAAAGTTTGCCCTGATGCTCTCGCTTCTGATTTACTGTGGCGTTGCTGTCATCGCAGCAGGTTTCGCACCACTGGAACTTGAAACTGATGTGGCAGCAGACGATTCTGGTCACGACTTCACGTTTGAGTGGGACGAAGACCTCCAGCAGTACAACATGACGACGCTCTACGATCGTGGATATGAAGGATGGATTGGGGAATCATCCGCAGGTGACGATGAGTTCCGAGATGCCTTCGAAGGTAATTTCCCAACACCTGATTACAGCACTGAGAGTGCAGGCGCCAGCACCATTGGAACCGGTGTCTTGGTTTGTCTTTTCATCCTTATCTTGCTTGGTTTGCTCGGCGGTGCTATGGTCTACATCCAAGGCATGGAACTTGGTTTCAAAGGAGCATTGCTCATCATTCTCGTCGTCCTCGTCGGACTTGTTGGCGCTTCAATTTTAGCGGACAAAGCCGCAGAAGCAGAAGCGGATAACAAATTCATCACGCCTGATGACGCCACTGCAATCGTAGCAGCCTTTGATGAGGCAGAAGACCATCGCTTCTCCATTCTGTTCGTCGGTGGTCCAGAAGACCAAGCATCCGAAGTGGGCAACCAGCACCCAACAATCGTGGACCAAGGTGGGCCAGTTGACGGTTATGCTGACTTCATGCGCAGTAACCTATGGGCTCCAATGGGCATCACGGTTTCCCTCCAATGGATTATCCTTGGTTTGTTTGTTGGTGTGGCCATGGGAGCGGCAGGAGCACAGGCTCGTTCGATGTTCTCGATGCTCATTCCAGAAACACGGACTTCTGAATTCTTCGGATTCTTTGGCTTCCTCGGAAAGTCTGCGGCTATGATTGGGACCTTCCTTTATGGTATCACCAGCGGTCTGTTCGACAGCCGTGTGGCGATCCTCACCATCACCATCGTGATTTTGTTGGGAACCTACCTCACCAGCCGAGTTGACCTTGAAGAGGGTATCCGAGTTGCTGCTGAAGAAGACAGAATCGCACGGGCCAAGGGCGTTGCTCAACCGTCCGGCTCCACTGGAGAACCAGCCGAGTGATCGGCTGTCCGGAGTGCGTTCGGGGGAGAATGCATGAAGTTGTTTCAACTCGTGCAAGGCCTCGGTTCGCTGGCTGTGGTCAGCGCGATGATCCTCGTATGGGGCGTGCCTGCAGCGCCCGCAGTGATGCACTTCAACTGGTTCACCGAGTCGTTTGATTCATCCCACGCTTGGCTTGATGCTCTGTACACAGGGCTCGCTTTGTCGAGTGCGGCAGTGGTCTACATGGGGTCCATGTTGGTATTCAGTTGCTTCTTGCAATTCCTGCTGCACCTACGAATTAAGGAACACACCATCGTTCCTTTGCAATCCTTCACGACCATTCGTTGGGCTTTCTGCGGTCAAATAGCCCGGTGCACACGCCCTGCATTGCAGCACTTTGTTCCTTCATTTTTGGCCAATGCATACTATCGTGCAGCAGGGGCTAAGATCGGCATTGGCGCACAGATTAACACCGCTCAAATCAACGATCCGGGTCTCCTCACCATTGGGCAAAACGTGGTGATCGGTGGTGCTGCTGTTGTCAACGGTCACTTGGTTGAACGAGGTGAACTCATTTTCAGCCCGATTACGATTGGTGATGGCGTCTTGATTGGAACAGGTGTAATGATTCAACCAGGTGTCCAAATTGGCGAAGGTGCTGTGATCGCTTCGCAAGCTGTTGTTCCAAAGTACAAGGTCATCCCAGCGGGTGAAGTATGGGGCGGTATTCCTGCCCGTAAGATCAAGGATTCCTCTGCTCGTTGAGCATTGAACGTCGCCTTCTTTCTGCTCCCTAAACCAACCAGCAAACAGCAATGGTCTTGAAGTGCCTCTCTCTACGAGCGTCTGTGCGCCTTGCGCACGCTGGATGTGACGAAGCATGGGTGTCGAAAAATCTGCATACCGCCAACCCGTAACCCCTCAAGGTTTGAAGGCCATTGAGAAGGGTACATTGACATGGTTGGACGACGACATGTACAACAACCTCAACACTGGGGTTTTGGAACAGTACCTCGAGGAAAAGAACGTCCAAGAGTCCTTCGAAGTCTCCCATTGGAACACCCCTAAAGTCCTCTACGGGATTGCAATCGGTGCCGTGTTCTCAGGTGTCACCGCCTACATCGGTCTCAAACTCGGTTTGGCAATCTCAGCGGCGTGGTACATTGCATACTTGCTCGGAATGGCTCTCAAGTGGTCACCTTCCGAAGTCAACATTGCAACCTCTGCAACGACCGGTGCAACCCACGCTTCGACCGGTTTTATTTTCACCTTCCCTGCAATTTTCTTGCTTGCTTCTGATGCGAGGTATGAATTGGCGAGCGGTCCGTTGATCACAAACGCCGATACGTTCAATTTAGCCTTCGTTGGTATCGTTGCGAGTATGTTTGCCGGTTTCCTCGGCATCATGTATTTCATCATCTTTCGACGCGTTTGGCTTGTTGAAGACCCACTCCCACTGCCTGGTTTCGAAGCCACACTCAAGATGCTTGACATCGCTTCTGATGTCAACACCGGGGCCGTTGAACACGCACGTGATTCGCTCAAGACGATTGGAGTTTGGACAAGCCTGACCATGTTTGGTCTGTTCTTGGTCGAGTACCCGCTCATCTGGGTCAACGACAGAAAACTTGCCTTGCTGGACTATGTTGCTGAAACCCTCAGCATCGGCGATTATGGACTGGCTACTTTCTATTCAAGCGGTAAAATTCACCAACCTTCTGGGATTGATTCCGAGGGCATTTCCCTTGGGTACACCCATTGGACCGAATCGACCGCTTGGAATCCATTTGCCTACACCTACATCGGGATTGCGTTGACGCCCTCGATGTTTGCTATTGGTTGGTTCATGAAAACTCGAGTTGCCTTTTTGGTCAACCTGGGTACCCTTGTTGGATGGTTTTTCCTCGTTCCACTTGTCGTCTGGTTCAACTTCCCAATCTATGACGCTATGTCTCAATCCAGCGTGCCCATCCAGAGCTACGCTGCGGGTGAAGGTGCTGCGCTCCAGATGATCGCCTTTAGCAAATCCGTTCGGACCATCGCAATTGGCTCAATTGTTGGCGGCGGAATGTTTGGCTTGGCCAAGATGTACAAGACCTTCCTCAACATCTTCACCGACATTGGCACTGCGTTCAAGGGCGAAGGCAGTCAAGAGTACATGGAAGGCAAAGGCTGGTATGAATGGCCGCTCAAGCACATCCCGATCTTCATGGGTGTGACCTTCTTCGCTATGCTCTTGATTTTCACCGTGGGCGGATTCTCAATCCTTGCATCGCTGGTCTTTGCTACGGTGCTCATCATGACCACTTTCTTGCTCGGCGCTATTGCGGTTCGTGTCATGGGTGAAACTGGTATTGAGCCCGTTTCTGGCACTTCGTTCATCGTGCTTTTGATGCTGCTTGGTGTGTTCCTCAACGCACAAGATCTGCTTGATTTGTCCACCCAAGATGCGGTGCTTCTGGGCCTTGTTGGTACCACAGTGTTCGGCTCTGCCATCTCGATGTCAGGTACCGTCATTGGTGATTACAAGAACAGCCTCTACATCGGAAACCGTCCTTACCACATCTCCAAGGGCAACATCATGGGTGTTGTGCCTGGTGCCATCATCGGCGCAGGTGTCGCCATTTTCCTATCAAAGCAACTCGCTGATGGAAACATTTCACTCATGGCTCCACAAGCCAACGCTTTCGCCACATTCTCTGTGATCTTCGCAGAAGGCCAGGGCGACCTGACACTCCTTGCGCTTGGCTTCTTTCTTGGGATGTTTGTCGAATGGGCTACAGGAATGGGCACTTCATTCGGTCTTGGAATGTACTTGGATGTACCCCACACGCTCCCAATGCTGATTGGTGGTGTTGCTCGTGATTCATGGGAAGAGAAGAAACTCAAGCCTCGCATTGATGCCATCAAAGAAAAAGAAGGCACAACCGTTGCAGAGAAGCAACGGGCCTTGATCCTGCTCAGCACCTTCATGGTGGCTGCAGGATTGCTGACGGGTGAAGCGTTCTTCGGCACTGAATCAAGCATCCTTTCCTTCGTTGATACCCTCGTGCCCAACCCTGATGGGGCAAGTTGGTACATCGGTCGTATGTTCGGATTCATTGGTTTGAACGTCGCCATCGGTGGCGGAATTTACCTCTTGTTCAAGCGAGCTGGCGTGATCGGTGGCTCTGATGATGTTGACGCAGTGCTTGACAACTGAGCGTGATTGAATGGTATCATCCAAGCCTCCCGTTTGGGTTTGGGCGCTGCTCGTTGCGGCGGTCTTTGGCGTATCAAGCGCTGGAACCCTATTGCAACAAATCGAACTAGATCCGTTGCTCAAAGCCTCCTGGCGCCTTCAATTGACGGCGGTTGTCTTGCTGCCGTTTGCGGTTTTTCAGTGGATGCAACAACCAGATGACATCAAAGCGAAAATGTTTGAACCTCGAACGTTAGGCATTCTTAGCTTGAGCGGCCTTGCCCTTGCGCTCCATTTCGGAGCATGGGTGGCCAGCCTGAAGTACACAACGCTGACGCATTCCCTGCTCTTTGTTACCGCTCACCCATTGATTGTGGTGGGTGGTATGTTCATGCTTGGTTTGTTTGCCACCGGTGTGCGTCAACCAACCCGACGAGAATTGGTTGGAGCGCTGATCGGGTTCACGGGGGCTGCGCTCACGCTGATGGATGAAGGTACGCAACAAGGTGAAAACACCGTCACCTTGCTCGGCGACTCATTGGCTTTGCTTGGGGCACTGACCGTCGTTGGGTACATTGTTTGCGGGCGTATTTTGCGCGCTTGGATGCCCATTTTCCTCTACGCCTTCCCTGTGACGCTGTTGGGTGCGTTGCTTTTGCTTCCAGCCTCATGGTTGATTGAGTCCGACTTTGCAACCTATGGCGTTCTTGGCTGGCTTGAGCCGAACTTTTTCGCATGGTTCTTGGCACTGGCTTTGATTGCTGGTCTGCTCGGTCACACGGGGTTGAACACTTGCCTCAAGTACCTCTCTCCGTTGGTAATTTCTGCTTGCGTCACGCTTGAACCCGTGATTGGTTCGTTCATTGGTTACGTTGCGTTTGGTACGGATTTACCGGGACTATGGACATGGATTGGGGGCGGGGTACTGATGCTCGGATTGATGCTGATTGTCACCGCTTTGCCCAACAGCGAAGATACGAACAATCAAACGGCATCGACCATTGAGGAAGCATGAGCACCATGACCACAATCACACCAGAAGGCGGATGGCTTCTTCTCACCAATGACGATGGAATTGAAGCACCCGGGTTTCGAATGCTGGCCCAGGCTTTGAATAAAGCCGGTCACGCCATCATTGCGCTTGCGCCTTCAGAAAACAACTCCGCTGCAGGCATGCGAATCAACCTCATGCAACCAATGAAGTTACGCCCTCGAAACGACCTCAAAGAGTCGTGGGACTTGGATGAAGACAGAGCACCTGTTCGTTTGTTTGAACTCGATGGTACACCGTGCGATACGATGATTGTGGCCCTTGATGGCGG
>DUKM01000130.1:5939-7827 GCA_013329255.1 Candidatus Poseidoniaceae archaeon
AACCTTGGACCAAACATGTCACAGGACTCCTACCACAGCGGAACGATGGGTGCGGCACGGGAAGCCGGCCTCTACGGTATGCCAGCGCTTGCCTCCTCGCTAGGGTCGTTCGAACTCGAAGGCATGGCGGGAGCTGTTCAAGCCACCGTCGAATTGATCGAAGTCGTGCTTGAGGTGTTGCCCTTGGTTCCCGAAAACGTACGGCGCCCGCATGTCGATGTTTCTGCAAGCCACCTCACCCGCTGGCCAGATGTTCCAGATGTTCCAGCTTGGGTTGATGATCCAAAGGAAGCGCTACGAACCGCGTTCCGCCATGGGGAATTGATGCTCAACCTCAATGTGGCTCCCGTATGGGACGGCACCGTTACCACCACCCGCTTGGGCATGCGCTGGTACCGCAATGCAGTGAGTTTTGGCTCAATTGAAGACGATGAGACTGCGTTGTTCACCATCGGTGGCGCAACCATCGATCACACTCCCGTTCAACAAAGCGACTGCGACGCGGTTGATGCGGGTCAAGCCAGCGTGAGTTGCCTGCCAGTGTGGCCTCAAACCCACCCATTGGCTCTCGACGATGGACTCCTAAAATGGGTGCTTGAAGCATCCGAAGGTGGCTATCCGGCTTGGCTTCACGGCTGACCGAGTCGCAAATTCACGCCTTCATCCAGCAAGAAGTGGCAAACGCCAACAGCCATGTGTCCCTGCAGCCACGCATCACCTAATGAGCGCAACAACAAATTGTCCTTGAGTTCTTGTGGCAAAGGCTTGTCATCGCTGAGCACAAAGGCAATGTCTATGCCCTCGATTTCAAATGCACCGTATTCACCTTTAGCGTGTGACTGAGGTGAACTTTTCGAAGGTATGGCGGCATCATCCACCCAAAGTCTTGGAGCGTTTGCATCCAAGGCAATGACGGTGGAGGTTTTCCATTCCGCTAAGGTGTGAGTGATGTCGCCACCGCTGTCATAGATGCCAACAGTTCGTTCAATCCAGTGGCCCCTCGCAGGCAGTGGAATCTTGAGTACCTTACCAATTTGGCCAGCGACCGCTCGTTCTTCAGCATGAACGCCTCGGAGTTCAGAACCGACAAACTTGATCCTTCGACTCGGCCCAGGGCCACCCATCAAATGCAGAACTACTTCGCTGTCATGGCGCAGTCCATGGCTTGTCATCAGGCCAGCCATCAAAGCACGCACGAGCACATCCATCCGTCCAGCGGCGCTTGCCATGTCATTGAGTGGTAATTTTCCTTGGCTCATGGCCCGGTGGCCAATGATTGCAAACCGTCGCACTTGCCATCACCTCAACGTTCGATGAAGGTGCGGACAGCCTCGCACATTTTTTCTTCATTTTCCAAAACAAAGTGGCTTCCATAAGCGTCGACGAGGTAACCACGAGGTTTTGTAGCATCATGCAGGTCTTCCAAACGGTTTGCAACAACTGCGGTCATTCCGGCTTTTTCGATTTGGGCGGTTGCTCGATAAATCAGATCCTTCTGCTTGATGCCAGATTCAAGTTTGAATCCAATGCGGATTGCATCTTTGCATCGTTCCTGTAAGGCCATGATGTGCTTTTGGCTTTCCACGAGATTGACGCTAAGAGAGCCCTGTTGGCTGGCGATTTTACCCTCTGCTGGTGATTCCACCACGTAATCGAGAACTGCAGCAGCGTGCACCCATGCATCGATGTCATCGTTGGCCAGTGCCAGCAATTCCTTGAGCATTCGATCTGGTTGTGGTGCTTTGATGACAAGTGGAAGCCAAGCGGGTTGAACCGCTGTCGTCACACCTGCAACGCAGGTCACATCATGGCCGTGCCTGTAGAGGTCGTCGGCGAGGCTAAATCCAGTGGCTCCGCTGCTGTAGTTTTGCACATAGCGTACATCATC
>DUKM01000130.1:8248-9342 GCA_013329255.1 Candidatus Poseidoniaceae archaeon
CTCTTCCCTTCCTCTTCGTTGCCCCATTGAATGGAGATGCCCTGATGGCGTGCACGGTCGACGAGTTCGTCGGTGATTGGATCGTTTGCTAAATCGATGTGCATGCTCGGCACCATCATGATTGGGTTGCCACGGCTTCTCGCAACACTGAGTGCCATGAGAAGCGGTCCATTTTGCAACCCATGAAGGTAAGAGGCGAGGGTGTCTCGTGTGGTCGGGACCACCAGCACACCATCGACGCCATCGAGCACTTGCATGTCGCCGTCCCAATCGGTGATGACTTCCCCTTGTGTAGCCCAACGAACAGCCAGTGGCGTGATGATGCGTTGGGCAGCATTGGTCATGACGACGGTGATTTGGGCACCTTGGCGTCGAAGTTCCCGAGCAATCCGCACGGTATCAACGGCTGCAATTCCGCCCGTAACACCCAGCAGGACGTGCTGGCCAGCAAGAGCACTGCCTTGCACGTTTACGTCCGTATCACGAACCGCCATGGTGTTGGCCACCGTGCACACCGACATGATTGCTTCGGCGGCGAGAATCAATTGAATTGGGGCACTTGAACCATAGCCTCAAGGGTGGCGCATTGGTGGTCGGGGCATGGCGGGTAACCGAGGCGATGATTTGGTCGTTGCAGGCATGCGTCCACAATCATTCGGTACCACATCAAGTCCTTACGATCCCGTCCACCGTGGGACGAGTTTCATTCTGTTCATTGACAGCCTGATCGTCTTGTTTGTCACCTACACCCTCGTGAGAGCTTTATTCCCACCAGGCCTTGAGGCAATCCTCGGTTTGGTTGCGGCACTCCTCACCATGAATTGGCTTGGCTACCGCAAGAAGGCTCGAATATGCTACTGGATTGCGCCTCTCATCATCGGGTTTGCTGCCTTATTCTTCTTAGGAGAAGCACTTTTGATGCTGTATGTAGGCAATTACTTGTTTGCCTTCCTGATGATATGGGCCTGCTTCGGTTCAGTTCGAAGGGTCATGACACACTTCCATCCTGGGTTCAAGCACGCTTACAACAATACGACTGAAATTATTCCCGACCTTCCATTGGAGCCGGGTGAGATGTACGCTGCGTGCCCAAC
>DUKM01000130.1:9707-11240 GCA_013329255.1 Candidatus Poseidoniaceae archaeon
CCTCATTGCCAGAATCAACTTGTCAGCGACAATCTCGCTGCAAAGTACGAGCAAGAGTGAGACCAGTGTGGCGTTTCAAAACTTAGGTTTGACAAACACAGATGTTGTATTCTCGAGATCGAGTTCTTCCTCATCTTCTTCCTTCATCTCTGGATCCTCACTTTCTTCGTTCGAAGGGCTTGAGGAAGCCGTGGTTTTCTCCGAAGAGTGTTTTTCAAGGACCGTGATTTGCTTTTGTAGCATTTCAAATTCAATTTCCATATCGTCCATCAGGTCGCGTATTTCTTCCATACGCTCTGTCAAACGCGAAGTTAACTTCTTTACTTTACGAAGTGCCTTTGTTTCCTTCATGTGCATGCCTCCCTTTGTTGATGTATATCGGGTTCCTTGCAATGATGTTCGGATAACTTCAGCGGGTTGCGAGGGTGAGGGAAGACCACATTTCTTCGGGGACTTCCATAGCCAGTCGAAGGCCACCCATAGCACCGAGGCGGACCGGGTCGTCGACGACGTGAACGTTAACATCGCCCATGTCTGAGAGTCTTCGCTCAATCATTGCGCCGAGGCCCTTGATGCCTGAGCCGCCACCAGCGAGTACCATGTTTCGGCGGAATTCGTTGTGGTATTCAGGGTTGGATCCAGCGATGAGTTGCTTGACGTTGTCGACAATTGGTTCGACGATTGCTTCGCAAGCAGCTTGCATGCAATCGGTGATGTCGAGGTTCATGGCTTTCCCTTCAATCGAGAAGTCGACCATAATTGGGTTCTCTGGCGTATGGGTTCCAACGAAGGAGTACTGTTCCTTCCATCGGCGAGCCATGTCTTTGGTGATTTGTGCACCGTTGAACTTGGATTGGATTTCCTTGATGAGGCCACGGTCGATGAAATCGCCAGCGTGTCCGGTGTGCATTTGATCCTCAGGTCCAGGGATGGTACCGTAGACTCGGCAAAGGTCAGCAGTTCCTGCGCCGATATCAATGACGAGGGTGTGTTCAATCATGTCAAGAGCGTAGGCAACAGCGAACGGTTCGGAGATGATCATAGCAGCGTTGACTGAGCCAGCGGCTGCGTCAAAGATTGCGGTCTTGTCGACGTAGGATGCTTCAGCAGGTGCGCCGATGACAGCAACCACACGGTCGTATTCTTCAGGGTCAGACAGACCGATGAGGTGGGTGATGAAGTGAGCGATGAAATCTCGGTCTTCTTGAGTGTCCTTGATGACACCAAGTTCAAGCGGGCGGAAAAGGTTGAGTGCAAGTCGATTCTTGAGTGCTTCTTCGCCGAAGAGAACGTCTCGCTTGAGGAAATTACGTGCAATTGGATCCTTAGGAGTTCCAATCACGGTCAATTCTTCTTCTTCGTGACTGTCGGATGAAACCATCACGGAGCGGAAGGTTCCCAAATCAATTCCAATGTATAATACGTCTTCTGCCATAACACTCGCCTACCCTTGCCATCTCGACCTACTTTATGAAGCATACCTCGCTGTTGACCATTTCACTTGCTCGGATATGGGCATGAACACTCTTTGTT